>CALDWC010000191.1 GCA_937923945.1 uncultured Treponema sp. | reverse complement strand
GAGAAACAATTAGGAAACGCCGGTAAACGGCGTCAAGCCTTTAATCAGCGTTTCCTTAACACTACGATTTTTTAGTGTAGTTTTTTAAAGTTTTCTAAAATCGAAACTATCGAAAAAAAGTTTCATCATGATTTCTTTTACGATATAATTTCTCGATATTTAATTAAAATAATTATCATTACAATTTGACAAAATATTTAATTCGTGATACACTATTCTCATGTGATTTGGAGGATTTTATGGATTTTATGCTCGATAAAAAGCACAGCATGGCTCGAGAACTTTTTCGCGAATTTGCCGAAAAAGAAGTGAAACCGCTCGCTCATGAAGTTGACGAGACGGAGCAGTTTCCCCGTGCGACCGTTGAAAAAATGGCAAAGTACGGATTTTTAGGGATTCCCGTTCCAAAAGAATACGGCGGACAAGGATGTGATCCGCTCACGTACACAATGTGCATCGAAGAACTTGCAAAAGCGTGCGGAACGACTGCGGTCATCGTTTCAGCCCACACATCACTTTGCATCGACCCGATTTTAAATTTCGGTACCGAAGAACAAAAGCAAAAATATGTTCCCGGTTTAGCAAGCGGAAAAAAATTGGGCGCCTTCGGTTTAACGGAACCCGGCGCGGGTACGGACGCACAAGGTCAGCAAACGAAAGCCGTTTTAGACGGCGATGAATGGGTTCTTAACGGTTCAAAATGTTTTATCACGAACGGGAAAGAAGCCGATGTGTATGTTATTTTTGCCACAACCGGCACCATCGAAAAAAAAGGGAGAAAACTGAAAGAAATTACCGCTTTTATTGTAGAAAAAGGAACAAAGGGCTTTTCATTCGGTACGGAAGAAAAGAAAATGGGTATCCGCGGTTCAGCAACCTATGAGTTGATTTTTACCGATTGCCGTATTCCGAAAGAAAATATACTCGGTAGACAAGGAAACGGATTTAAGATTGCAATGCACACGCTGGATGGCGGAAGAATCGGTATTGCCGCTCAGGCACTCGGCTTGGCGGAAGGCGCTTTTGATGCGACGGTCAAATATGTCAAAGAACGAAAACAGTTCGGACAAAGCCTTGCACGCTTCCAAAATACACAGTTTCAGCTGGCAGACCTTGCAACCCAAATTGAAGCAGCCCGATTTCTCGTGTATAAAGCAGCCAAGGCGAAAGAAACACAACCGACTTACACGGTAGAAGCGGCTATGGCAAAATTATTTGCCGCAGAAGTTGCTATGAATGTTACCACAAAATGCGTTCAGTTACACGGCGGCTACGGCTATATTCGTGATTATGATGTTGAGCGAATGATGCGGGATGCGAAAATTACCGAAATATATGAAGGTACAAGCGAAGTCCAACGCATGGTCATTTCAGCTTTCGCATTAAAATAACAGCATTTAAGGAGAAATCAAGTGAAAATTATTGTATGTATGAAACAAGTTCCCGACACCAAAAGCGGCGTCCAGTTTAATCCTGACGGAACTTTAAACCGTGCAGCAATGGCTGCAATTATGAACCCCGATGACAAAGCTGCCTTGGAAGCAGCACTCCGCATTAAAGATGAAAACGGAGCCGAAATCACTGCGATCACGATGGGATTACCGAAAGCCGAAGATATTTTACGCGAAGCTTTGGCAATGGGCGCAGACAAAGCCGTTTTAATCACCGATCGCCGGTTAGGCGGCGCGGACACATGGGCAACTTCTGCGACCATTGCCGCCGGTATCCGCAACTTGGAATATGATTTAATCATTACCGGACGACAAGCGATTGACGGCGACACCGCCCAAGTCGGACCGCAGATTTCCGAAAAGCTGAATATCCCCGTAATTTCCTATGCGGAAGAATTAAAAATTGAAGGCGACAGCGTTATCGTGAAACGGCAATTTGAAGACCGCTACCACATGCTCAAAGCAAAAATGCCGTGTCTCATTACTGCCCTCTCGGAATTAAACGAGCCGCGCTACATGTCTCCAAAAGGAATTTGGGAAGCTTTTGAAAAAGAGATCACCGTTTGGGGGCGGGATGACCTTAAAGATTTGGACGACAAAGATATCGGACTTGCCGGTTCGCCTACTAAAATTGCGAAAGCTTCCGACAAAGTGCGAAAAGGCGCGGGCGAAATGATCACGGGTTCCGCCGATGAAGTTGTTGAAAGTTTAATTTCCAAGCTTGATGAAAAACACATAATCTAACGAAAGGAGATAAAAAATGAATGTAGATGAATACAAGGGCGTTTTTATTTTTGCCCAACAAGTTGACGGAAAACTGAATGGCATTGCTTTTGAACTGTTAGGCGAAGCAAACCGTTTGGCAGCGCAGCTCAACACAAAAGTTACGGCGATCTTGCTTGGATACGGTATTTCAAAACTTGCCGACGAACTTGCGGAATACGGCGCCGACAAAGTGATTGTTGTGGATAACGAAAACTTAAAAGAATACCGAACGGAACCGTACACGCAGGCGCTTTCTTCGGTTATTAAAACCTATAAACCCGACATTATGCTTGTCGGGGCTACCGCTATCGGTCGAGATTTGGCACCGCGCGTTTGTTCACGCGTTGAAACGGGGTTAACCGCCGACTGTACCAAACTGGACATCGGTGATTTTCCGCTTGTCGCAATTCCCGGAAAACCGCAAAAGCACAACCAGCTTTTGATGACGCGTCCCGCTTTCGGCGGAAACACCATCGCAACGATTGCCTGTCCCGATCACCGTCCGCAAATGGCAACCGTGCGTCCGGGTGTTATGCAGCGACTTGAAAAAAAATCCGGTGTAAAAGCAAATGTCGAAGTACACCATGTTGACTTTGTTCAAAACCAAAACTATGTGGAAATCATGGAAATTATCAAAAACGTTTCCGAAACGGTTGACATCCAAGATGCAAAAATTTTGGTTTCAGGCGGACGCGGCGTCGGTTCACCGGAAAACTTCAAAATCCTCGAAGAACTCGCCGAAGCTATAGGCGGTGAAGTCAGCTGTTCCCGCGCGGTTGTCGATTCAGGCTGGAAACCGAAAGAACTCCAAGTCGGACAAACCGGAAAAACAGTCCGTCCGAAAATCTACTTTGCAATCGGCATTTCCGGTGCAATCCAGCATGTTGCCGGCATGGAAGAATCCGACACCATCATCGCCATCAACAAAGACGAAACGGCACCGATTTTTGAAGTCGCGGATTACGGTATCGTCGGCGATTTGAACACCGTTGTTCCGATGCTCACCGCCGAACTCAAAAAATACTTTGCAAAAAAAGCATAAAAATATTTTTTTTAATTCGGGCGACTTTTTTGCGTCTTTTGTTTTTCCATTTATTAAAAGACGCAAAAAAACCCGTCGACAAAAAGCTCCACTGCCGTTCCGACCAAAATTTCGGCTGAAATTGGCGCCGAAATTTTGTTTTTTGCCGTGAACTCGATGTTCACGGCAAAACTTTTTGTGCCGGTGTCGCAATACCCTACTTGTGAAAACCGCCGAAATTTATCATTTTTTCTTGACTAATCCCGCTTTTTTCAGTATATTTAAAACAAGAGGTAATATTATGATTTCAAAAGAATTAACTAATGCGATCAATGATCAAATTCAAAAAGAACTGGCATCGGCATATCTGTATCTCGGTATGGCGACCCATTTTCATGCAGTCGGTTTAGGCGGTTTTGCACACTGGATGCACACACAAGCCGATGAAGAGCGAGATCATGCGGAAAAGCTTTATCACTTTTTGTTTGAAGTCGGCTCAAAGCCGGTGCTCAAAGCGATCCCCGAAGTAAAAGTTGAATACGGAGATCCGAAATCGGTTATCGAACAGGTTTTAAAACACGAAGAATCAATTTCGGCGTCAATCGATGCACTGTACAAACTCGCCATGAAAGAAGAAGACTTCAAAGTGATGAGCTTTTTGCAGTGGTTTATCGACGAACAGGTCGAAGAGGAGGCATCTGTTCAAGCTATCTTGGATATGTTCAAGTACTGCGATAATAATGCAGGGCTTATGATACTGAATAACGAACTCGGAAAACGGGGCGAAAAGTAGTTCAAAAGTTTTTCGTAAAAAAAGAGCGTCCAAAACCGTCGTTTTGGACGCTCTTTTTGTTAAATTTTAAGCGTACGTATCACACAAAACGCAATTAAAATTTATAACCTGCACCGATTGAAACGTTAAACATAAAACTGTTGTCAGTATACTTTACGTTAAACTTTGAAGCTTGGTCTTTATTCTCTTTATAGTCATGCGGTTTATTCATCGCAACACCGAATACCGGAGTGGTGCGGATAAAGAAATGATCCGTTACGAAAATATCGGCACCGAATCCAACGAGGAAAAAGTGCTTATTTAAATCAGCTTTTGATTTTGAATCCATGTATTGCTTCATATCTTTACCGTCATATTTCACTGCGGTATTAAATGAAAACTGAAAACCTGCCATCGGGTATAACTTTGCAATCCCGACACCAAACGGATATTTTCCCAAAACTCTTAAATTAAAGTTATTAACCGAGACTTTTGAATCACTCTCTGATTCCTTATTTCCGTCAGAATCTTTAGATTTATTTGTTAGACCGCCGACAGAAAAATTTCCGCCTATGGAAACAATTGCATACTGAAAATCACCGAAAACATTAATACCGATGTAATTCACTGAGTCAATATTTTTGGACCACTTACCATCAGCCGCCGCTTTTCGGGTATTCCAGTAATGCATGTAATCCAAATCGCCGCCGACTGAGATGTCGATTGCGAAAGCTCCAAAAACCATTGTTGCCACAAGCAACACCGCTAAAAATCTTTTCATATCATCCTCCAAGATTAAAAAAGATGTTTCGATTATAGAAAAAAAAATAAAGTCAAGTCATTTCTGCAAGAAATTTTTAAAAATGAAAAGTGCAAGTAGTATTGCCCATAAAATTTAAGTTTTATAACATTTTTTGTACCTATCGTTTGCAGTTCTGTATTCGTGCAATTTTCAAAGGGTACCGGTCTCCAAATGCGATAAAAGTCCCCCTATCAATCATATTGTATAAGGTCTTTATGCAAATCATCATTGAAAATTGCATGCCTTTCACTTTAATTTCTCCAAGCGTTAAAAACACGAGCCTGCCTATTTGAAAATAGAGACTTGCTATTCAAAAATAGCTACGTTGTA
>CALDWC010000190.1 GCA_937923945.1 uncultured Treponema sp. | reverse complement strand
ATTTTTTATTTGTAACAGCGTTTTTTCAAAATTTTCTCTATTTTCGTCAAACAGTATTCGCAATTCGTTGAATGCGCTTATGGCAGGACTTTTTACCTTTGGAGCCTTTCTTATTTATCACAAGGATTCTACGATGGGAAGCACCGCGTCCGATAGGGTTGATCGTGTTTTGTGTCACCGAATTTACGGTGTTTTAATATTGCTCGAGTTGATTTTAGTTTTTTACTGGATAACGGTTAGCTTGGGTTACAAAATGACCGATAAGATTTTCCCTATCTTTAGGTTTGTTCGCTCTTTGTTTTCACAACTTTTACCGGCAGAAGCTTTAATCCAAGAAGGAGCATTGCGCGGTCTTATTTTGAGCGGTGTGATTGACGGTGCTGTAATGATCCTAAACTATGTGCCGATTTTCTTTTGTCTTTTTGCACTTGTAGCATTTTTGGAAGATGTCGGTTATATGGCTCGATTAGCGTTTATAATGGATCGCATATTGAGGAAGTTTGGTTTGCATGGGCAGTCAACCTTACCTATGATACTTTCAGGTGTTATAATGGGCGGTTGTGTTGTTCCGGGCGTTATGTCCACTCGAACAATTCGCGACGACAGAGCAAGGCTCGTTACCATTTTAGTATTGCCCTTCTTAAACTGTATGGCTAAAATTCCTTTTTATGTTTTGATTACCGGAGTGTTCTTTCCAAACATTCAGTGGATACTACTTGCAGGTATTTCAGTTTTTACGCTTATTGTAGCTTTAATTGCGGCAAAATATTTAAGCCTCTATGTTGTTCCGGGAAAGCCTGCTCCATTTGTGCTTGAACTTCCTGCGTATACAATGCCGACTTTTCGAGGAGTAATGACGCGAACTTTTGAGCGGCTTTGGAGTTTTATTAAAAAAGTTGCAACAACGGTAACCGCAGTTTCGGTTATAATTTGGTTTGGTATCAATTTTCCGAGATTAGATTCTGATCGACAAAAAGCGTATCAGGCGGAAGAGCATTCGACTGTTATGAACCTAGCTGAAACGCTCAATAATTCTTATTCCAAGTACTTTACAACAAGCAAGAATTTAATTTCTTACAACAAGGTAGAAGAGCGTCTTTCTATCTTAGAAACGCTTAACTTTTTTGGCGGAGAGAATGGAAAGTATGCTATCGGAAATCGAGTGTTTTTAGAAAATCCGGAGTTTGCAAAAATAGCTTTGAAGGGAAAAATTGAGCTTGGAGAAAACGCTGAAAGTTTTAAAAAATTTTTAACTGCTTATAATCTAGCCCATGCTCAATATACGATAAAATATGAACAGGCAGACGATTTTGAAAAACCGCTTTTGAGACAAAGCTTTTATTCTTATTGGCAAAAACAAAATCCGTATTTTTTTGCACTTGTTCGTACCGGAAAAATAAAAGTTGACGGAACAACTGCTATTGATGATGAGGCAAGGGTTGCTTCCCGATATATTCGCCAAACTAATTCCGAGCTAAAAGTAATTAGAGCTCATTACAATAAAGAAAGCTTAAACGCTTCCGCTCTTGGCTGGCTAGGCAAATTGATTGAGCCTGTAACACGATATGCCGGTTTTGATTGGCGAATAAATATTGCTATACTCGGTTCATTTGCAGCAAAAGAAGCCTTAGTTTCTACGCTTGGTACCATTTATAGCGTCGAATCGAGTGACCTTGATAGTGGTAAAGTTTTGCAAGATAGACTACAAGAGGATTCAGGTATGACTGCTTTGGATGGACTTGCAATTTTGATATTGATAGCACTGTTTCCGCCTTGTATTGCAACGGCAATCGTAATTAGGACGGAAACAAAAAGCACCGGCTGGACGCTTTTTAGCTTACTATATCCTGTTTTTGTTGGGGGATTAGCGGCTACTTTTGTTTTCCAGTTGGGAGCTTTATTGGGGTTTTAACGATCCGTATAGAAAAAGGACTTTGTACGATTGTGCTTGAGTTTTGGAAGTTTTTAGGATCTTGCCAAAACATCGCAAAAAAATGTAATGAAAAAATCTAAAAAGAGAACGTTTTAGATTTTGTTTTAGGAGATGCTTTATATGAAAAAATTTTTACTTTTAACGCTTATTTTTTCTATGGTTTTGCCTTTGCTTGCCCTTGATGCTGTTGTAGAGCCGGTTTTAATTGCGCAAAGTGATATTGAAGCCGATGATGATTACGCAAGTGATGCTGATTATGCTTCGGACGACGATTACGCAAGTGATAGCGACTATGATTCGGACGATGATTATGCAAGCAGTGAATCGAATGAGAAATCGAGCACAAAAACTGCAACGTCCGCTTTTGCCGCCGATAGCTCGTGGTTACCTACGGATACGGTTCCGGCTATTCCAAATATCAGTCCTTCGCTGACAGCAATATCAGCCTTAGCTTTAGGAATAATTAATTTAATTTTACTCTTGTTCTTGTTTAGAAAAATGAATAAAAGGAGCTAAAAAGTGAAAAAAACTCTCTGTGTTATATTAGGTCTTTTTTTCTTCGTGAATCTTGTGTTTGCTCAAGAAAATTTTAAAGAAAAAACTCAAGAAAGCGAGAAAAATAAGCATTCAGTTTTAATTGCTTCAAATGGAACAAGCGAGAAAACGGGCGATAGCGATAGTACTGAATCAAAAACTGAAGGAGCCGTTCGTCCTGCGAATCGGCAATATGCTTCACCTGCAGCTTTGATTATAGTTGTTTTGATATTTGTCGTTTTATTTGCTTGGCCGCCTATTTTTATGAAGTGGGTCGCAAGAAAGGAAAAAGAATAGATGTTGGTTTTCTAGAAAATGTAATATGAGAATATCCGCACAAGTTAATGTTAGCTGTACATTACATTAAAGACTTGTTTTACATATTCACATTTTTAGAATATAAAAGTTTTATAAAAGTTCATTAATTTTCGAGGAGGAAAATATGAAAAAGGTTTTTAGTAGTGTTTTACTGCTATTTGTTTTTGTTGGAGCCTCATTTGCACACTTTCAATTGATTTATACGCCAAGTTCGAAAGTGAACGACAGCGAGGTAGAGTTTAGACTTGTTTTTACGCATCCTGCTGAATCAGGACACACAATGGCGATCGGTAAGGATAAGTCAGGAAGCGTTAAGGGATTTAAGGAGTTTTTCAGTATCCATAAGGGTGAAAAGACAGACCTTCTGAAAGGCTTGAAAAAGTCAACATTTAAAACTGCCGAAAATCAAGATGAAGCGTATAATTTCACGCTCGATAAAAATTTCGGATTTCGAGGAGCAGGAGATTGGGTTTTAATTGCTGTACCGCATCCTTATTATGAACAAGCTGAGGATTGCTATATTCAGCAAGTGAGCAAAGTTATGATTAACAAAAACGATATGCCAACCGACTGGCAAGAACGATGCGCAGAAGGGTATCCTGAAATTATGCCTTTAGTTGCACCGTATGAGGTTTGGGCAGGCGGCGTTTTTCGCGGCATTGTTGTGGATAGCGATGGTAAGCCTGTACCAAATGCTGAAATTGAATTCGAATACATCAATTATGATGTTGATATGAAAAAGAACGAATTTAAAAGAAAAGCTAAAACAAGTGCCGCTTCCGGTGTAATTTATGCAGATCAAAACGGCGTTTTCGCTTTTGTTCCGCATTGTGAAGGTTATTGGGGCTTTGCAGCTTTAGGTGTTGGAAAGGATACTGAGTACGATGGAAAAGAACTTTCACAAGATGCCGTTTTGTGGATTGAAGCCACGAAGGTAAAATAGTTATGCAGTTTTTTCTTGCGATTGCCATTTTACTGCTGGTACTTGCTTTTTCGATTAGAAAGTACTACAGAGTTTTTAGCGGAAAACAATCGCCTTGCGATTGTGGAAGCGAAAAAAAAGAAGTTAGTAAGAAGCACACCTGTTCTTGCGGATGTCCGGGTTGCCCACATACTCAGACTTCAAAAAAATAAAAAACTTACGAAGTATTAGAAGAATAAGTAAAGCGATTTTTGATACAAAAGATATGCATAATCACGCTTTTAGTACTTCGTTTATGGAGATAATTATGAAACAACTAAAAAGAATTTTAGGTTTTGCAATTTTCGTTTTAATTGCATTTATATCGTGTGAATCTACCCCTGAAGCAGACGTTACTTCTTCTGCGTCACAAAAGGTAGAAAAAGAAAAAAAACCATCAAAAGAGCCGATATTTGAAGCTTGGAAAGGTGAATGGCAAACTTTACAAACCGGACTTGATGATGCATCGTTGGAAAAAGTGTACAAAGATACTGCAAGTAAAATGCCTAATTATACAGTTGATGGTTTGAAGGCTACGGTAGCTTCAATGTACGTGACCGGAACAAATATCGTGAAAGTAAAGTTTGACGGTAGTTCAAAAGTTATATTTACCGTTTTGACTGATGGTGCAGAAACAAAGATTCCTGCTGATTATATTTATATAGGGAAAAAAGCAATACCCGGATATGATGATTTTTATTGGGAATGCTTTGAAATTGCAAAAGCTGTTCGCGGCCTTACAAATGCGAAATACTTGATTTTATGTAAAGTACACGGAAAAGATGAAGGCATGGAACACTTTCATTGTCGCTTTAACGGCAGAAGTATTGATTCGGCTATTGCCGGAACAAACTGGCCGACCTTTGTTAGTGCTTCTATGAAAAAATCGGAGATTGTAAAGTATCATAGCGAAAATATCGCAAACTATGCAAAAATGTTTCCGTCTTCGCCGTTTGAAAATTTTGCAAAACAAGGCAAGTGGATAAATCGTCGTTACGCTTATAGTAATACTTCAAAAGAAGTGGATGCAGCGTATCAAAAGCTCATTAAAGAATATGCCGGAAAAAATAATGGCAAGAATTTTACAAAAGCTGAGCTTGTAAAATTGCTGGAAGAATCTTTTGGCACTACGGACTTCGATTCCGTTGAGTTTGATGTTTCTAACGGTAAAAACGAAATGAAAATATTCAAAGACGGCAAAGTTATTTTTGCTTCATCGTATAAGAGAGTTGCTGAAAATGCTGCAAAACCGGGTATGCTTGCGGTAAAGGCTGATAAGGAAGATGCCGGAAAATATACGCTGATATCGTTTACCGAAGCACACGGTAGTCCGCTCCATTCACACTTTTGGTACGGCAAAACGAATGAGGATATCGCGGCTTTGACAATTAAACCGACAATTATTTCTGCAAAGGCTACAAATGCAGAAATTGCTGCACATATTGAAACAGCAGCTAAAAGAATTTTAAAGGATTTGAAATAATTTTTGTAAAAAAGGCTGTCTTATAAAATGGTTGAGTTTTGTTTTATAAGACAGTAATTGTAATTGGATATGTAGTAGGCTTTAAACTTATTACTTTAAATTTTAAATTTAATTCTATCAAGGAGGAATTAAATGAAAAAACGATTTGTTTTTACTTTGTTTGCGGTTTTAGCTTGTGCATTTGTTTTTGCACACACGCCACTTTTATCGGTTTTTGATAATGGTGATGGGACTATTACCTGCGAAGGTGGCTTTTCTAATGGCGCTTCTGCTGAAGGCGTAGAAATAAGAATTGAAAAAAATGATAAGGCTATTAAGCTTTATGACGAAAAAGGAACGCTACTTGGTACAAAAGCGAAACTTAATAAAGCCGGCGAACTGACTGTAAAGCGACCAAAAGGCGATTTTGTTGTGATATTTGATGCAGGTCCGGGTCATGTTGTAAAGGTCATGTCAAAGGATATTGAAAAGTAACTTGTACTAAAGGAAAAACAGTTATTTTATTTGTTAGTGGTTGGCTCGTGAAAATACAGGTGTTTTTCAAAAGCGAATTTTTTGAAAGACAGCCGTAATTTTGAGCCAGCTACCGTTAGTAAAATACCACTTGCGTAAGGAGCAGACTCTGTTAACTGCCCGCCTTTAAAATCTTCAGATACTCATTGAGAAACAATGATGGAGATACTTTGCTTCTGCAAAAAACTTTGCTTTTGCAAAAAAACTTTGCTTTGCAAAGTTGCCGGTAAACGGCGTCAAGCCTTTAATCAGCGTTTCCATAAAAGAGGCTCTTTATAGTACTTCACCGTGTCGCTTTATAGTACTTTAAACTGCCTCTGTATAGCGCCTTAAAGTGTCAGTGTATAGCCGGTAATAGAGCCGCTTTATAGTACTTTACACTGTCGCTTTATAGTACATTAAACTGCCACTATATAGCGCCTTAAAGTGTCAGTGTATAGCCGGTAATACTGCCGTTTTATAGCGCTTCACATTTGAGAATGTATCGGATAACATACTGGGCGTTAAATACTAACACCACAGGCATGGTCAAACAGCATTGCCTGCAAATTATTCTCTCCCGTCTCCTACTTAGTCCTTCCCGCATTGCAGCACCAGCAATGCGAGCCGAATTGCCGCGTATGAAACATGGTCGCCGACTTCCGCTTTAATCGCTTTCAAACGCGATGATCCGACTTTGTCAACCGCGCCTTTGATTGCGCTCAAGGTTTCGCTGTCGAGTTCGTTTCGCACTGCCGTTAATGTATGTTCGGCGACGCATTGACGCAGGTGATCAAGTACTGTGCCGACCGTCAGCGATCGAAGCCGTGCAATTTCCGCGATAGTTTTTCCTTCGTTGTATAATTCCAAGGTTATACGATGTGAAGCGCTTTTTATCACTTTTGTTTTTTCTTTTCACTTTTGTCAATCATACTGAAACGAACTTCACTTTTTAAAAGTTGCATTCCCAGGGGTGTAATTTTTAAAGTGTGATATTCGCCGCGCATTAAAAAATTTTGGTACAGCAATTCCGAAATCATCTGGCGTATTTCTTTTTCAGAGTACTCTTTCATAATGCCGTATGTTGAAAGCCGATGAAAATTTTTAGCGAGCAATTTTTCGCTTTTGCTTTCCCGTAAAATAGCGACAATCATACCGGCGCCGAAATTTTGTTTCACACGGTAAATGCACGAAAGAATTTTTTGCGCTTCAATCGTTTTATCAACGTGCATTTCTTCACGACGAGCTTCAGGCGAATCCTCTTCCGCATGTTCCGAGTTGCAGCAAACCGAACAGTTTCCGCACAACGCGCTTTCGCTTTTTTCGCCGAAGTAATGCAAAATCTTTTTTCGCAAGCACGAACCGCTTTCGCAGTAGTCAATCATCCGCTGCAGTTTTTCGTACACGAGCGGTTCTTTACTGTCGCGGATTAGATAGCGGGCAACGGCAAAGTCTTTTTTTGAATACAGCAAAATCGCCCGCGACGGAAGTCCGTCCCGCCCTGCCCGCCCCGCTTCCTGATAATAGCTTTCCATATTTTTCGGCATATTATAATGCAGCACCGTCCGCACATCTTTTTTGTCAATACCCATTCCGAACGCATTCGTTGCAATAATAATCGAAGATTTATTTTCAAGAAAATGTTCTTGTGCGGACTTTCGTTCTTCAAAACTTAAACCCGCATGATATTTTTCACACGGTAATTTATTTTTTTGTAAAAGATCAAAAACTTTATCGACGGTTTTTCTCGTATTACAGTACACGATTGCGGGAATTTCATGCTGCAATTCGTTCAGTAAAAATTGCTGCTTTGAATAAGGCGAAATGGTTTTGAAAAAAATATTTTTTCGGTCGAATGAATTGATTTGCACAAAAGGATTTTTCAGCGCGAGCTGTTTAATAATATCCTGCTGCGTTTGTTTTGTCGCCGTCGCGGTAAACGCCGCAAGAACCGGACAAGTGCCAAGCTTTGAAACAAAGTCTTTTATTTTTTTATAGCTTGGCCTAAAATCATGCCCCCACGACGAAACGCAGTGCGCTTCATCGACGGCAATCATTGCAATATTCCAGTGCACTGCCTGCGCGATAAAATATTCGTTTTTGAGCCGCTCCGGCGCGATATATAAAAGTTTCGTTTGTTTTTGAAAGACGCTTTGGTAAATCAAGCGCGACTCGTCAAACGAAACGGAAGTATTTAAAATCTCAGCGGGAACATGCAAAGCTTTGAGCGTGTCAACTTGATCTTTCATCAAAGCAATGAGCGGCGAAATCACGAGCGTTACGCCGTCGAGCAACAATGCCGGCAACTGATAACAAAGCGACTTGCCGCCTCCGGTCGGCAGCACTCCGAGCACATCATGCCCCGACAAAATTTCAAACACCAAGTTTTGCTGTCCCGCCCGAAATTCCGCATATCCGAACACATCATGGAGCACTTGAAAGACTTTTTGCATACAGATGAAAGTAGCAATTTATCAGTATTTATTCAAGTGTGCGTTTTGCGTTTTTGATAAAAATAGCAAAGTTAAAACTTTTTTATCTTTTTCCTGCAACCGATATCAAAATAAATATTACGCACTATATTTATGAAATTACCAAGGTACTTCATGGAGAAATAGAAAATATAAAAAAGAAACAGTTTTTTATAAATTTCCGTAAAAATTCTTTTTCCCCTTGACACACTAAATATAGTGTGATATACTACCTCAATAGTTAAAAGTACGCTAAATGTAGCGGCAGGCGTAACTAAAGGTTGCTATGTCAGCGGCTCCTGAGAGGTGTAAATGCGGTGTCCCCATTGTCATGAAAATAACGATAAAGTGATTGAATCGCGGAGCCTTGCAGGCGGCGATTGCATCCGCCGAAGGCGCGAGTGTTTGGTTTGCGGCTATCGGTTTACGAGCTACGAACGCGTCGAAGTGAAAAAATTGATGGTAGTAAAATCGGACGGCAGACGCGAGCCTTTTGACATTAAAAAAATCGAACGGGGTATCAAACGTTCGCTTGAAAAACGCCCCATTGCAACGAATACAGTTGAAAACCTGCTGGACGAAATCGAGGATCAGGCGATGCTGTTGGCGGTGAACGACGAAGTTAAAAGTTCGATGCTCGGCGAGTTGGCGCTGGCTTCTCTTTTGAAATTGGACAAGGTCGCCTACGTCCGCTTTGCATCCGTGTACAAAAAATTCAGTGATATGGATGAATTTATACAAGAAGTAAAAAAAATGAATAAAACGAATAATCAAAAAAGTTAAGGAAACGCTGATTAAAGTATAGTAGATTCTGAACATTTTTAAAACAACAGATTTTAAAGGGAGGCACTGATTAATTCAATCGAGAATTAATCAGTGCCCACCCTAAAGGAGTTTTTATGCAGCAAGAAAGTGAAGCGGTTTTTCCACAGTGGAAAAGTTTTTTGAATTTAAATTCGGATGAAATAAAACCTCTGTTTCGTCAAGTGGTAAAGCGGGACGGCTCAATTCAAGCCTACAATCCGAAAAAAATTACGCAAGCGATTGATAAAGCGATTATCGCAACCACGGGAAAAAGCAATCCCGAACATGCGGAACAGCTAACTGCCTGCGTTGAAGAAAAGTTAGCAGCCTTGATGAAAACGCGGCACGCTCATTCGATTCCGGCGATTGAAGAAATTCAAGATATTGTTGAAAATGTCTTGATTGAAAAAAACGAAGCGGAACTCGCAAAAGCCTATATTTTATATCGCGCGAACCGCGAAGCCATACGGAATGCAAAAAACTTGATGCTCGATATTAACAAAACAATGGACGGATATTTGAGCCAGAGCGACTGGCGAGTCAAAGAAAATGCCAATGTGAATTTTTCACTCGGCGGTTTGATCCTTCACAATTCCGGTTCAATTACGGCAAATTATTGGTTAAAAAATATTTACACACCGGAGATCGCAAATGCACATCGAACGGCTGCTTTTCACATTCACGACCTTTCGATGTTTTCCGGCTACTGCGCCGGTTGGTCAATCCGCCAGCTGATTGCAGAAGGTTTAGGCGGTGTTCCCGATAAAATTACGTCAAAACCGGCAGCCCACCTTTCGACGCTCATTCAGCAAATTGTTAACTTTCTCGGCATTATGCAAAACGAATGGGCAGGTGCCCAGGCTTTCAGCTCGTTTGATACTTACCTTGCACCTTTTATAAGAACCGATAAACTTACCGAACGGGAAGTAAAACAGTGTTTGCAGTCTTTTGTATACGGAGTAAATACACCGAGCCGTTGGGGAAGCCAAGCTCCGTTTACCAACGTTACGCTCGACTGGGTCTGTCCTGATGATTTGCGGAACAAAAAAGCGATTGTCGGCGGTGTTGAACGTGATTTCACGTACGGAGATTGCCAAGCCGAAATGAACGTTATCAACAAGCTTTTTATCGAGTTGATGCTGGAAGGAGACGCGAACGGACGCGGGTTCCAGTACCCGATTCCAACCTATAACATCACGCGAGATTTTGATTGGGATAGTGAAAACGCACGCCTCCTTTTTGAAATGACCGCCCGTTACGGTACGCCCTACTTTCAAAACTTTATCAGTTCCGATTTGAATCCGGGCGATGTGCGTTCCATGTGCTGCCGGTTACAGCTGGACAAACGAGAATTGCGAAAACGCGGTGGCGGACTTTTCGGGTCGGATGAATTTACCGGTTCCATCGGCGTTGTTACGATTAACCTACCGCAAATCGGGTACCTCGCAAAAAATGAAGCCGAATTTTTTGCCCGCTTAAATGAGCTGATGGATTTAGCAAAGCAAAGTTTGGTTATTAAACGGAAAGTGGTTAACCGGCTTTTGGAAGGAGGTTTGTTCCCTTATACCAAACGCTATTTACAAAATTTAAATAACCATTTTTCAACTATCGGTATTTGCGGGATGAACGAATGCTGTTTGAACTTTTTAGGAAAAGATATTTCCACCGCTGAAGGAAAAGAATTTGCCGAAAAGGTACTCATTCACATGCGGCAGCGGCTTGCGGACTATCAAGAAGAAACGGAAGATTTGTTTAACCTCGAAGCGACGCCCGCAGAAAGTACCTCGTATCGATTAGCTCGTCACGACAAAGAGCAGTTCCCCGATATTATTACGAGCGGAGACGCCGATCCGTTTTACACAAACTCGACCTGGCTGCCGGTCGACTACACCGCCGACGTGTTTGAAGCGCTTGACCATCAGGAAAGTTTACAGACGAAATACACCGGCGGTACGGTTATCCATATTTTTATGGGCGAAGCGATTAAAGATTGGCATGCGTGCCGCGACTTGGTAAAAGCGGTTGCATCAAATTATAAAATCCCGTATTTTACCATTTCGCCGACTTTTTCGGTTTGTTCGGTTCACGGCTATATTGAAGGCGAGCACTTTGAATGCCCGAAATGCAAAGAAGAAAAAAAACGGCTCCTCGAAAAGCAGCTTGTCGAGTTACAAGCGGAACGAGCTGAAGCGGTCGCGGCTACTCAAAGGTAAAGTTTTAACGATCTGTATTAATGAAGCAGGTACGGTTTACACTCATTCTATCAGTTTCTCACCGACACTTGCTTCTTGTAAAATCCTATATAAAATTGTTTTAGCTGTAAGCTATCTCAAACTCGGACTGCTTCACCGCAGTCCGAGTAGAGAAAAAGTCGTTACTGTTTCCGATAGCGTAAAATCGGTTCGCGGGCAGCCCTTGTCTCATCAATGCGACCGACTATCGTGTTATGCGGAGCTTCTTTCAGTTTATCCGGTTCCGTTTCAGCCAGCTTTTTCAAGTTGATCATCGCATCGGCAACCATTTCAAGGGTCGCTTTGCTTTCCGTTTCCGTCGGTTCAAACATCAAAGCTTCATGCACGATGAGCGGGAAATACATTGTAGGCGGATGAATTTTTAAATCAACCAGTCCCTTTGCGATATCCAATGCGGAAACTCCCGTTTTATCTTTTAGCTCAGAAAGCGTTAAAACAAATTCGTGCATGCAGGTGCGGTCGTAGGCAACTTGGTAGTCGTTTTGAAGCAGCACTTTGAGATAGTTTGCATTTAAAACAGCCGCTCCGGAACTTTCTTTTATGCCGTCGACACCGAGTGTCATAATGTACACATAGGCACGCAAGTATACTAAAAAGTTTCCATAAAATGAACGGACGCGTCCGATCGAAAGCGGACGGTTAAAATCAAATTTGTACTCGCCCGATTTTCCGGTTACCATCGGCGAAGGCAAAAAGTCAGCTAAAAACTTTTTACAGCCGATCGGACCGCTTCCCGGTCCGCCGCCGCCATGAGGCGTGGAAAATGTCTTGTGCAGGTTCAGGTGTACCACGTCAAAGCCCATGTCTCCCGGGCGCACGATTCCCATGACCGCATTCAGGTTCGCGCCGTCATAGTAACACAGCCCGCCTGCCTCATGGACAATCCTTGTTATCTCCAGGATATTCTTATCAAACAATCCAACTGTTTTGGGGTTGGTCAGCATAAG
>CALDWC010000189.1 GCA_937923945.1 uncultured Treponema sp. | reverse complement strand
TGCCGTTTACCGGCGTTTAGAGCTCCCCTCAATTCTCGATTGAATTAACCGGTGCTTCCGTAAAGTATGATTTTTACGGCGGGCGTTTATAAAAACCGAATGCGTATTTGTTTCGACTTTTGTGTGCGGGGAAAAATCTTGTGCGGCTAAAATTTTGCCATCCCGCTCATCGGACCTTACCGCAATGCTTCCTGCGAAAGCGGGATGGCTCCTTGTGGAAACTGTGAGAATCGGTTTTTGCAAGATAACCTTAATTTACTCGAAAATTAATCGGTGCCTCCTTGTGCGTTACTGCACAAAACCGGCTTCAATCGCTTTTTTTAATTTGTATTTTAAAAGCATGTTTTCTTTTTTTAGCGATGAAATTTCAAAATTCTGGGATTTAATCACTTCGTATAAATCGCTTTGAGAAAGGGTGTTCGTGCCGACCAAATCTTCGAGATAAGACATGCGCGAACGGAAGTCGGCAGCTGCTTCTTCGCCGGCAAGGTTAAAACTGTCATCGCTGTATTCTTCATAATCGCCCTTTTCCATATCATCAAAGTGAAGTTCCTGCGAAGCTAAAATTTTTTCGCTGATACGGTAAATTCCCTGTGAAATCAAAGCATCTCGTTTATACACAATCACCGGCAACCGCGAAGCGAGGGCGATGTCCTGGATGGAGTCTTTTGAAATAATGCCCAAATGTTCCAAATCCACATCCAAATATTGCTTGCACGAATTTCGAAGTTTAAAAACTTTTTCAGCGTCGGCAGGACTTTCAACCATATTCATAACAACGCGGGGCTTAAAACTTTGCAGTTTTGTGATCAGCTTTTCGGCGTTTTTCGGATCGATTTTTTGCAACTCCGAAAGCAACCGCGGAATATACAGCCGCTGCATGGTTTGCGCATCGGATTGCAGCTTCGTGAGGTACGCACTACCCGACGATTTTTTTGGAAACGATGAGGTAATCATACGGAATACCAGATTTTTCAAAAAGAGGTACGCATCCAAAATCGCCGTAACCGTCGGTGCGGTGATTAAAATTCCCTGCGGCGATAACAGGAAAAAATCTAAGATGCCGAGTGCTGTTCCCGCTCCCAAATCTAAAACTAAATAATCGGCTTCCAACGCTAAAAGATTGGTTGTGAGTTTTTTCTTTTCATAAAACTTTAAAGCGGCAAAACCGGGAAGCTCGGAATCACCGGGGATAAAGAGCAGATTTTGATACGGCGTCGGCAGCATAATTTCACTGAACTGAGAATTACCGGTTAAAAAAGTGCCGATACCATGTTTATTTCGCTGCATTCCTAAGGCTAAATGTAAGTTTGATGCGCCTAAATCAAGGTCAACCAGCACGACCGATTTACCGGCTTGTGAAAGCGCAATGGAAAGATTTGCGGCGAATAAGCTTTTACCGACACCGCCTTTACCGCTCGCGATAGGAATAATCTGCATAAAGCCTCCAAAGTTGTTTTGTCAGTGTATCCTAAAACACTTTATAAGTCAAGAGCTTTGTTACAGGCTTATTGTTTACGGTAACTTGTAAAATGTATTTCTGTGATTATTGACAAGTAAAAAATATTGTGTTAGAATAAACTTCCGAATAGGAGGCTTTATGAAAAGAAAAGCTTTAAGCATTGTTGCATTATTTGCACTTGCGTTCGGACTTATCGGCTGTACTAAAAAAGAAGGCGGAAGTACCGGTTCTGAAAACAGCGGAGCAAAATACCACATCGGTATTATGACGGGAACCGTCTCGCAGTCGGAAGATGATTTACGGGGTGCCGAAGAGTTGATTAAACTGTACGGCTCCGTAAAAGACGGCGGTATGATTCAGCATATCACCTATCCCGACGATTTTATGTCGCAGCAGGAAACAACCATTTCACAGATTGTCGCATTGGCGGATGACCCGAAAATGAAGGCGATTATTGCCAATCAAGCAATTCCGGGAACGGCTGAAGCATTTAAGCGTGTCCGTGAAAAACGACCCGATGTTTTACTGTTTGCAGGCGAGGCTCACGAGGATCCGCTCGTTATCGATGCGGCTGCCGATATGGTTGCTTCTCAGGACATTATTTCTCGCGGATACACGATTGCGTGGGCTGCAAAGCAAATCGGGGCAAAACATTTTGTACACATTTCGTTCCCGCGACACATGTCGTATCAGACCTTAGGTTTGCGCCGCCAGCTGCTTGAGCTTGCGTGTCAGGATTTAGGCATGGAATTTCACTTTGAAACCGCTCCCGACCCGACGAGCGACGTTGGAACCGCCGGTGCTCAGCAGTTCATCTTGGAAAAAGTTCCGCAGTGGCTTGAAAAATACGGAAAAGACACTTGCTTTTTCTGTACAAACGATGCACACACCGAGCCTTTGTTAAAGCAGCTTTTTGCTTACGGCGGTATGTTTATCGAAGCCGATTTGCCTTCACCGTTGATGGGCTACCCCGGCGCTTTAGGAATCGATTTGACTGCAGAAGCGGGAGACTTTCCGAAGATCTTAAAAAAAGTTGAAGACACCGTTGTTGAAAAAGGCGGGGCAGGTCGATTCGGTACGTGGGCGTATTCATACGGCTTTACGCTGTCAGCCGGTTTGGGCGAATATGCACGAAGGATTCTTGACGGAGAAGCAAAAATCCAAAACATGGCAGACCTTTCGGATGCATTGAATAAATTTACTCCCGGTGCAAAATGGAAGAGCTCGATGTACATAGATGCAAGTACCGGTGTTCGTTCAAAGAATCACGCGTTACTATTGATGGACACGTACGTGTTTGGACAAGGCTTTTTGCCGACGACCCAACAAGAAGTTCCTGAAAAATATTATAACGTGAAATTTCAAAGTAACTAATTGATGTTTTGAGGCGGAAAATGCACTAAATCTCTGAAAAAGAGGAGACGGTGCTTTTCCTGCCTCACTTTTTTACTAGGACAGAACAGCATGGATACAAATAACTTTTTAACGCTGGAAAATATTACCAAAGACTTTTCCGGCACGCAGGTTCTGCAAGGTGTTAATTTTTCACTGAAAAGCGGAGAAATAATAGGCTTGGTCGGCGAAAACGGTGCCGGCAAAACAACGCTTATGAGCATCTTGTTCGGAATGCCTGTTATTCGGGATACGGGCGGATACGGCGGACGGATTCTCATCAATGAAGAGGAAGTTCATTTTCATAGCCCGCTTGACGCACTTGATAAGGGAATCGGCATGGTTCACCAAGAGTTTTCGCTTATTCCGGGATTTTCGGCAGCGGAAAACATTATGCTCAACCGAGAACTGCAAACGCCTTCAATTCTTTCGGACATTTTCAGCGATAGGCTCAGTTTATTGCGTCGTAAAGAAATGAACGAACGGGCGCAAAAAGTGCTCAACGAATTGGGCGTTTCAATCGATGCGAAAACCCTCATTTCCGAAATGCCGGTCGGACATAAACAGTTTACCGAAATTGCACGCGAAATTGACCGTGATACGGTGAAGCTTTTGGTTTTGGATGAACCGACCGCGGTACTCACCGAATCGGAAGCGGAAATTCTTTTGAAAGCGGTAAAACAACTCAGCCGAAAAGGAATCGCCGTTATTTTTATTTCGCATCGTTTACAAGAAGTTATCGAAATTTGTGACCGTGTTGTTGTTCTGCGAGACGGAAAAACTATTCAAGACGTAGCGACTTCTCAAACCGATATTCCGAAAATTGCAGCGGCAATGGTTGGGCGGGAAGTGAAGCAAACGATTTCCGACAATTCTCAGCGAACGTTCGGCGATACGATTCTCGACGTAAAAAACCTTTGGGTGGATATGCCGGGCGAATTAGTGCGGAATGCGAACTTTGAAGTGAAAAAAGGTGAAATTTTCGGTATCGGCGGACTTGCAGGACAAGGTAAAATCGGCATTCCAAACGGAATTATGGGAATTTTTCCATCGGGCGGTGAAGTGCGATTCAAAGGCAAAGAACTTACGTTGAACCATACCCAACAGGCTCTTTCGGACGGGCTGGCGTTTGTTTCGGAAGACCGACGCGGAGTTGGCTTACTACTCGATGAAAGCCTTGACTGGAATATTGCGTTTACCGCGATTCAGTCAAAAAAGCAATACTTAAAGCCGTATTTGGGCGGCTTAATTAAACTCCGAGATGAAAAAGCTATGACAACCCTTGCCAATACCTATATCGATATGCTACAAATCAAGTGTACAGGTAGCAAGCAAAAAGCGAAAGAACTGTCGGGCGGTAATCAGCAAAAAATATGTTTGGCAAAAGCTTTTTGTTTGGAGCCGGAGCTTTTGTTTGTCGCCGAACCGACCCGCGGTATTGATGTCGGGGCAAAAGCTTTGGTCTTGGATGCCTTGCGGAAAATAAATGAAGAACACGGAACCACGATTGTTATGATTTCAAGTGAGTTGGAAGAACTTCGTTCGATTTGTGATCGAATCGCCGTGGTGTTTCGAGGTGAAGTTGCCGGGATTCTTTCACCGAAAGAAGAGCCAACCGAGTTTGCTTTGTATATGGCGGGTGTAAAATAGGAGTACATAATGGAAAAAATAAAACAGTTTGTTGAGGATTTCGGCATTCCCCGCGTTATAATTTTGTTGTTTTTGCTGTCTCTTTTTGTCGCGGCACCGTTTGTAAAGGTTAGTATCGGGGCTTCCCTTTCGGATATTGCAAATCGTTTCGGAATGAATGCCATTATGGTTTTAGCAATGGTGCCGATGGTTCAAGCCGGCTGCGGTCTTAACTTCGGGCTTTCACTGGGGATTATCGGGGGACTTTTGGGTTCGACGCTGGCAATGCAGTTTCAGCTGACGGGTATTTTGGGCTTTTCAATGGCGCTTGTTTTTACGATTATCTTTTCAAGCCTTATCGGATACGGGTACAGTGCCGTTTTGAATAAAGTAAAAGGCGAAGAGATGACCATCGCTATGTACATCGGTTTTGCGACCGTTACGTTTATGGCGATTTTGTGGCTTATCTTGCCGTATTCAAATCCTAAAATGGTATGGGGATATTCCGGTAAAGGATTGCGGACGACGATTTCGCTTGACGGGTATTGGCTCAATATTCTCAATGATTTTTTAGCGATTAAAATAGCTTCATTTAAATTTCCGACCGGAGCGATTTTGTTTTCGGTACTCTGTATGTTTTTAATGAAAACATTTATGCGTACCCGAACGGGAACGGCTTTGACGGCAGTTGGCTCGAACCCCGACTTTGCCCGTGCAAGCGGTGTTAGTATAAACCGCGCAAGAACCATCAGTATAATTCTTTCGACTATTTGCGGCGGTATCGGTATTTTGTTATATCAGCAAAGTTTCGGTTTTATCCAACTGTATAAAGCACCGCTGTATATGGCTTTTCCGGCAGTTGCGGCTATTTTAATCGGAGGAGCTTCCGTAAATAAAGCGTCGATTTTGAATGTGGTGATCGGAACTATTCTTTTCCAAGGAATTCTTTCGATGACGCCTTCGGTTATTAACAGTATTTTGGAAACGGATATGTCCGAAGTAATCCGAATCGTACTGTCAAACGGAATGATTTTGTACGCCTTGACGCGAAAGACGCAGCAGACAAGGTAAGGGGAGGACAAGGATTTATGCTTAAAATAAAAACGGAAAATAAAAAGAAGTTTTCAGTGCCTGAATTTTTGGCGGATAATATTGTTTCACTCCTTTTCCTCATTATTTCGTTTATCGCGATACCGGTTTCGGGGCTTTCGGCGCATCATATTATCGGTGAAATCCTCACCAGAATAGCGCGAAACTCGTTTTTGGTGTTTTCTCTCATTTTGCCGATTATGGCGGGTATGGGAATAAACTTCGGTATGGTACTCGGTGCAATGGCGGGACAAATCGGTTTGATTTTCGCAATGGATTGGAGCATTGGCGGGATTTACGGACTTGTTTTTGCAACGCTCATTGGGATGCCCCTTTCCGTGTTTTTAGGTTGGATTGCCGGTTCCATTTTGAATAAAGCCCGCGGGCGGGAAATGGTGACGAGTTATATTTTAGGGTTCTTTTTTAACGGTGTCTATCAATTTTTTGTCTTGTATTTGATGGGTTCGGTTATTCCGATGCACAATAAGGCAATACAACTGTCGCGCGGTTTCGGGGTACGGAACACTTTGGAACTTGCCCCCGTTCGTCAAGTATTGGATAACACGTTTTCGTTTACGATTGCCGGTTTACGAATCCCCGTGCTTTCATACCTCATTATTATTGCACTGTGCTTTTTTATCGTGTGGTTTCGGAAAACAAAGCTCGGACAGGATATGCGAGCAATCGGGCAGAGTCAGCAGGTGTCTAATTCTGCAGGTATTGCGGTCGAGCATACTCGTATCGTTTCAATCGTTATATCTACGGTGCTTGCCTGTATCGGTCAGATTATTTTTTTGCAGAATATGGGAAATATGAGTACGTATAACGCACACGATCAGACAGGCTTTTTTGCAGCTGCCGCAATTTTGGTCGGCGGGGCATCCGTGAGCCGCGTTTCAATCAAGAACGTATTTATCGGCGTTGTACTGTTGCACTTTTTGTACATTGTCGCTCCGATGGCAGGTCAACAGCTTTTCGGATCAGCGATGATTGGTGAATACTTTAGGGATTTTGCAGGCTACGCGGCGATTGCACTTTCGCTCGTTTTATATGCCGCCCGAAATCAGCATAATGCCGAAAAGAAGCGTTCCGAATTACGAGTGCAAACGGAGGAGAAAAAATAATGAGAATTCAATCACAAAAGCTCAAAACTGTGTTGCGGATTTGTTTGGGCGTCTTGTATGTGCTGCTTGGAATTTTGATGTTTACCTTGGGACGGACGCATACCGTTTTGTTTGAAAATAAAAACGCCGCCGACGGAACGTACCAACATTTGGGAGCGATTGAAATAAGTTTTGACGGGAAAGACTTTCAGGAACTTTTTAAAGGCGAACGGGATAAAATTCTCCTTCGCGGTCAAAAGCACAAAGTTACGGTGCGTTTTACTGACGGTAGAGAACCTTTTACCGGCGTATTTCGGGTGCCGCTTTTTGAGGATACTGTGCTGTTGTCGGTTCCGGCTCTGGTGAATAAGCTGCCTCAGGTGTTTATGCCGCTAGAATCGGCGCCGAGCAATACCACCAACGAACAACCGCCCGTGAGCGAATAACGGAGAAGCGTTATATGAACGTTTAATTTCGCTGACTAAATAGCTCAGCTCATTAAACGGTCAAGTTTTGCTTGGCAGACTTTTTCGCAAAACCTTGCTTTTTATATGTCCGCCTGTGTGGACGGAATTCATCAGCTCAAAAAGTTGATACTTTTATCGCTGCTGAATTTTAAGGAACAAAAAAGGCGTACGTTTACACGTGTACGTCTTTTTTTTATTTGAAAGGAGCTTTAGTACATATATTTGTCTCGTTAAACTGACAGAGTTTGCACTTTGAAACGCTAAAAATGCTATGTGCTTAAACGTGACTAAGTTTCCAATCTTTTGTTATATTTTTAAGTAAGATTAAAACTTGCATCCATAAAACTATTTTTCAAAACGTCGTTTATTTTTCTGTGTGCTGATCGCACACGGAAAATCATCGCCTTCGCAATTTGATTCGCAAGTATCGCGATAAGCGAACTCGTTAAAAACTTCCGTACAGAACAAAGCTGCAAGGCTTTGATATTTGCTCAGTTGATTCCTAGTTCAACATAATGGTAACAAAATCATTCGGCATATTTAATTTATTCATAACATTTGCAATACGAGTCAAACAAGCTCGTGATGATATGTTGACATGTAAAAATATTTCCTCGTCACTTAAGTGTTCAATTTTATTATAAAACAAGCCGTCCAGAGATTTATATTTATTTCTTAAATCGCTATTTGTATCAAGCATTGCCTTCAGTGAGCGCCAATAAACTATGGTATCTGCTTTTCCAAAAAGCTCCGATTGATAGTCGTAGATAAATTGAAAATCATAATTTTTATTTGTTTTGATAAAGGTAATAAATTGTATAAATACATCCTGCCAGGTGGAAACTTTAAAAGTGTGTCCGCCGATCATCAGCGCAAGCGGCTTATTTCCTTCAGCAAAATCGCCGGCATCGTCATCAAGGGGTGAAAATTCATTTCTCTCGCTCATCGGTTCGTCGGTATTCCAGTTGTTATTGTTGCGATATGCTTCAGGTAACGAAAAAGTTTCCAAAAATAAATTAATCATTGTTGCTTGATGCGTTTGTATTGCCGCTTCATTCCATATTTCATTTGAAATTATTTCCAAGCGGTATTTTAACGAAGAAGTTTGCAATATGCTTTTCTTTTCAGCGAACGGTCTATTGCCCAGTTCGCCATTGAATTCGGTTAAAATTAAATTCCCGATATTATGAAGATATTTTTTGAAAACTTCATCATAATTATTGCCAAGCATCGTTTTCCATTCATCCGTTAACGTTTGTGGCATAATATGCTCAATCGTTATTTTTGTATCACGAAAATCAACGGCAACTTTTGCATTGTATTCTTCAATTTTTCCGAGAATAAATTTCCCGTACTTTTTAAATTCTTCATAGAAGTTTGCAACGAGCAGCGCCTGCCGCACTTCACTATCATTCGGGAAACGTAAATTATATGAAAGCCGCGATAGTAAATTCAAGAGCCTTACTTTTGACTGCACAAGATCAGGTACCTTACTACACAAAATTACAATGCCCTTATTTTCGCCTTGTGTTAATTTTAAAATTCTTCTGCGGATTAAATAGGTACGAATTGTTTTCAGCATTGAAATAAAAGCTTCGTCACTTAATCGCATTTCAGTTTTTTCATTTTGATGATAATACAATAGTCCCATAAGCAAAGGCTTAAAACTTTCCGTTGTTATATCATGAAAAATATTTCGTAAAAGTTCTTTTATTTCCATGTCCTTACTTTTATCGGTTGAAAGTTCATCGCTCACATGTTCTTGAATAATAAAAGAATAGGGCTTTACATACTGCACAATATCTTCAATAAATGCATTGTGATTGGCATATTGACCGTCAACAAATGTTTTAAACTGCGCGTATATTTCTTTTGTATTATTGTCGCTGATTGCTTTTATTGAGCTTGAAGTTTTGTACTGAAGAAAATCTCTAAAAAAATTAGACACATTTTCTTTAAGCGGCAATTCAATTTGAGGATACCAAAGCGTTTCATATATCCTTGTTTGATTTTCACTTTCCATATTCAGCAAAATATAATTGCGGATTAAATCGGAAAGAGTTAACGGTTTTCCTAATGAGTTTAAAGTTTCAAAAATAATTTGCGGGTCTTCGCCTTTGAAAGGCCGTTCATCTAAAAAGATAACGGCGACATTAATTCGAGAGAGGGCGGTAATATAATGTTCTATTTTAATTTCGGGTCGTCGTTTCTTATTTTCGCTTATATGCTGAAAAAATATGTCGTAAGCATTTTTTATGATGCTTGGCTTCGGCGCTTTTCCTGTAACCAATGCCCGATACGCATCCCAATCTTTTGTAACTTGTTTGAGTTTTATTTTATCCTGAAAGTTTGACGCGCTATTTTTTAAAAAATTGTCGGTAATAAAATCTTTCTTTTCTGTATCTTCTTCATTATCACGCAAGGCAATTAAAAAAATAAGCGTTGTGGTTAATCGCTGTTGCCCGTCAACTACTATCGAACGGTTTACAAAACCTGACTTTTCTTCTTTAATGACTAATGTTCCGAAAAAGTGTTCCAGTTTATCGCTTTGCGTTTCATCAAGCTCGGAATTAATAATGCGCATAATATCGCTAAAGTATCGTTCAATTTCGGTCTTGCCCCACGCATAGGCCCGTTGAAAAGGCGGAATAAAAAACGCAGTTGCATTTTTAGATAAGACATCATTAATGGAATGAGTTTCGGTTTGCATATTTACTTGCCTCGCTTTGTGGTGATTATTTTATTGTACCGGAATAATTGTACTTGAGTAGGAGTGTTTTGTCAACGGAGGAAAATGGAATAGATAATAGCTAAGAGACGGTCGAAATTATTTTGTACCGGTTTATTATTCTTTCGCCGGTGTAATACAGTTTGTAAAATGTGGCGGGGGGACTCTTGAGCGTAGAAGTAATGATTTTAAAAAGGCTCGTCAGTTGTGCCAAAACGAAATATCGGTTGCATTGCAATTTGCTTTTTTCCAAAATATACCTACACTATATTTGGCTCTTGTTAATGCAACATAAAACCGCGCTTGCGTTGTTAGTTCTAATGGTTGAGAATGATCTTGTATCCATGTGATCATATCATTTGTTGGATAAATCAAAACAGTATCAAAAGTAAGTCCTTTCGATTCACCGAAGTTATAAACGGGATAGTTGGTATTATAATGTTTACTGTTACGGTTATATCTCAGTTGTACTGCCTTAAACTTTTCTAAGTATGCATCCCTATCAGAAGCTTTTATCAAAGTCACGAATCTGATGATATGATCATTGTGGCTTTTGTAATTCAGTTAGTTTAGATTCTAATTTTTTAACAAAATCAGAATATGCCTCTTTGATATTTTCTTTTCTTATCATCCGAACAATTCTTTGCTTACATTCCTGCCTTTTTTCTTTCTCTTTGATACATCTTTCTATATTTACAATTGCATTGTCATCTTTATTGTATTGAACATCAGTATAGCCCATTTCTTTAATAACATTTTCTATCATTGTATATTCTATAAAATCTTCTAAAGTTTGAATATTATTATCGATAATATTATATTCCAGCCAACAATCTTTGTGATCGGGAAATTTTTTTTCGAAATCTTTCTTTTTATTTTGGGATGTTTTATCTGAATCTGCTACAATAACAAATTTTTTATTAGCAACAATCATCAGAGAGACTAAAGTTTCAACTCCTGAAATTCCATGTAAAAAAGTTATTCCTATATTTTTAATATTATTCAGTCCGACGTCCGAATAATATTTTAAAAATAATAAAAATAATTCTTTATCTGTCCATCCTTCAAAAATAATATTTACTTCCTTGATACATTCAAATATGCTGCTTCCAATTGCCCTGCGTAATAATTCATCATCAGCATATTGAGCTATGCCAGTTTCTTGTCGTATTGTTGTAATATCATCTTTTTTTTCTACAATAAAATGACGCTCTAACCAATTTGAATCTATCATATACTGAGAATGCGTTGTATAAATCACACGTGCATGTGATTCACTGCTAATTTTCAATAATTCATCTCGTAAGTAAGTGGCACTTGTCGGATATAAACTTTGATCGGGTTCATCTATTAAGATAAAATTTCTTTCTCCAATTTGATGTGCCCTTGCCTGTGTTGATAATAGTAATAATATACTGATAAATTTTTTAAAACCATCACTTCTATCTTCAAAAGAATATTTTGCTTTATTAACAATTTTAATTCTAATATTATCCCCATCAGAAGATAACACTATAGATGTATCGTTAAAATCTTTCCAAATTGTTCTAAATGTATCTGTGGCTTCACTTGATACTTGCTCCAACAAATTTTCATAATCACCGTCTTCCTCTTCTGCCTCTTTAAACTCTTCCGCTATATTCCCCCTTCCACACATAATAAACAGATTTTCTAGAGCCTTGTAACGAGAAGGTTCGTTAATAAATTGATTACGATCTACGCTTGAAGGTAATAGTAAATCATCATTATAATGCCAAAATAAGCATTTGTAAGGATTGGTATTATATTCTGCCTGAACCGCTTCAGAAAGCCATTCATCCAATTCAAATTTTTTACTCCCAGTTTTGGTAGAGTTACTATTACTATTTTGGTAAATCAATACTTCCCGTGCATCATCACCTTTGTTTTCCGGCTCGTATACAAATTTTGCCGTAGCATTATCTTCTATATCTATTTGATAATAAATATGATCTAATGATAATCTTATATATTCATTTATGGGGATGTCCTTAATTAAATCTATATCTTTTACTGTTGGATGTTTTTTCAAAATAGTATCTTGAAATTTTGATATGTCATCATCAGTATATGTAAACTTTTCCCGAATGAAATAATTGTTAATTTTTTCGTTAGCAATTCTTTTTCGTTTATCTTTGCTGGTCAACTTATATTCACCAAATAGGGCAGCTATTGCTTTCAACACATTACTTTTGCCGGCTTCATTTTTACCCAATAGTATTAGACAGTTATCTCGAATGTTGATTGTTTCATATCGTATTGAACGAAAATTGCTTATTGTAATACTTTCTATTTTCATATATTCCTCATTTAAATATTTATTAGTCCACTCTTCTTAATTCCATTCTACCCCATATCCCCTTATCTTTCCACGCCATCATTTTCTTGCCACCGCCTTTTTCGCCGCAGCAATTTTTCTGTCCGCATACAGCACGACATCTTTAATAACCAGCTTTTGCACGGCGGAAATAAGCGTTTCCATTGCCTCATAGTCGGGACTGCCGTCAGGGGCGACGGGAAGCATTACTGTGTCGGTTTGTATTTTTGCCTTACTGATGCTATTACCCCAAGTATATTTATGACTCAATCCTTTATAAACACACGAAGCCAAAAATAATTGGTTTAATTTTGTCGCTTGCGATTCTTTTAAATACAATGCAAGATTATGACTATCGTTGGAATAAAAATCATCTTTTTGATAACTGACAACAAAGGTTTTTCCCCCTATAAAAATACAGTTGCCTTTTTCAAGGAAGTTTTCATCGTATGAAATGTAAGAATTTACTCCATTGCGTTCGGCACTGGCGGTTAAATATGGTACTGTTCCGCTATCCACCACAATTTCAGACGAAAGTATATTTGCCGTGTTTTTCACATTGAATAATTCCGTTAGCCTATATTCTTTCCACTCCCATTTTTCGAACATCTTCAAAGCCTTTTGCTCCGCAGGAAGCAGCTCGTAAGAGCTGTAGCCGCTTACCGTTAGGTAAGCGGCTAGTTCGCGTATACGCTCCTCTTCGAGTTCGCGTATA
>CALDWC010000188.1 GCA_937923945.1 uncultured Treponema sp. | reverse complement strand
ATCTTACCTGAGGTAATGCGATCATCTTACCTGAGGTAATGCGATCATCTTACCTAAGGTAATACGATCATCTTACCTGAGGTAATGCGATCATCTTACATAAGGTAAGATTGGACGAGGATATCATGCAGTGCATTTTCTTACAAAGAATTTGCACTGACCGCTCACCTTATACTGGATTTTTTCAAATTATTTTTTATATATTTTGACCACTTGACAAATTTTTTTTTTCTGTGCTAAAATGTTTCATATAAGTTATGGAGGAAAAGCTCATGTGCAAACTTTTTAGCATTAAAAAAAGTTTTTTTAATGTATTATTGATCCTTGCAGTCATTTTTATTGCAGGAAGTTGTAAGCAGCCAAGCGGAGACGAAAAAAAGCCACCGGCTCCGGCAGAACGGAGCGTAGTGACTGCTACTGAAACAACCTTGAAAACCTTTTTAGTAAATGATATTGACTTAATCAATGAGGCAAACCGCGGCGATGATTGGTCGATTCTATTGGACCCTGTTGAAAATGGTGTTGAGCTACTTAAATTGATTGCCGTAGCTAATAATCCGAAAGTAAGCATCACGGTATCGATCAACGGAAAAGCAGTCAGCGATTGGAAGGCACTTCCGCTTGTGGTAGGCAATAACGGTATCCTCATAAAGATTACCAGTGCCGACGGCTCTAAAAGCCGCGTTATTCGGGTTAGCATAATACGAAAGGCGGAAGCAGGAAAAGATGTCAGTTTGCAAAAATTATGGATTTATTATCGAAATGAGTTTGACAAAAATATACTCACCGATTTTTCAGGTACACCGTTGACTTATGATCACGGTAAGATTTGGCATTATATGGATAATGTCTTTTTATATCTTGCTCCCACAGATCATGATGCAAAACTTGAAGTAAAAGTTAATAAAGGTTCTTCAATTTCGGCGTCTGTAGGAGATAGTACCGAATACAGGGTGCCTCTTGTTGAAGGCGAAAACACTATTACCGTAACGGTAACATCGAAAGACGAAACGGTAATAAAAACGTATACGATCAAAGTGTACCGCTATACTGCCGATGAAGATAATGTTAATTTATCGGAATTGACTTCTAAAGGTATAAATATCTTGTGGCTTGATCCGCTGAAAGAAATCTATCCTGCGGAACAAGCGGAAATAACTATCAGCGCAAAAGCGAAAAGTCCCCTTTCAAAAGTTGCAATCGGACGGAAAGTAGAAGCAAGCGATAGACAAGAAGCTACAAAAACGATTCCCATTTCGGAAGGCAAACAAAGCATTTATATCTATGTTCTTGCGGCAAGCGGTAATGAAAAACGGTATGATTTCATCGTTTTTAGAACTCCGTCGGATGCTCGGCTTTCATCGCTTACTATAACAACGCATGAGAGAAAGCCGGTACTCTTTGATTTTAATCCGGCAATTACGGATATAAACATGAGCATTCCGAATCCAAGTACGGAAAAACCGCTTGTGATTACTGCAGAGGCGGAAGCTGGGAGCAAAGTCCAAATTGACGGCAAGGCTATTCCAGCCGATGGCTTTAAGCTGACAGAAATTCCAAGTGATGGAACGCTCAAAATAGCCGTAACCGACAATGCAGAAGTAACAAAAACTTACATCTTGCATTTTACGAGTCAAACGCCGACTTCAACGGTTGAGGTAAAAGTATTCAGTGCGGTCGGGCAGTCTGTTGTCGCGGGGACAAAAGTTTCAGCGTATGAAGCCGGAACACCAACGGCAATAGAAACAAAGACAAGCGATGAAAACGGTGCTTGTACTTTTACGCTTGAAACGGGAAAATTCTATGATTTTGTAGCGAAGATGCCTGGTCGTTGCGCTAGCCGTGTACAGAACTATTATGTACTCGGAGCGGACGGCGAAAAGCTCCAGATGGTACAGCGGGTCGGAACTGTGGGCGAAAAGCACGAAGCTCCGCGCGTTATTGATGTAAAACTGCAATATGATGGTGAAACTCCGAGCGAACTTAAACCGGGCGATACGCTTGAGGGTAGTAAAATCAGAACAACGTCAAAGCTTATCGTACGCTTTGATCTTCCGTCAAAATTGATAGGAATGGGCGAAGGTAGTAACGGTAACTTTAATATTGCTTGTGAAGTCGGACGATCCGCAACAGCTTTAAGCAATTTTATTACAAGCAATTTAAGCAATACGACAGCCGATTTGGAAGGCTTTTATACGGCAGAAATCAGCCTTAAAAATGCCGGTATCCCGAACGGAAAAGACACCTTGTTTATAACAGCCTACGATACAGCGGAAAACCGCGTTGATTACCGTTTGCCGCTTAATTTTTTAGCAAAAACCGATGCTGCGATCGATTTAACGGGAGCAAGTATTGAGCACTTCTACATAAACACCCAACGATATCCTCGTCCCTTGAATACCTTCGGAACACCGAGGCGTGATAGCTTCGATCGCACATTGGGAAATCCATCGCATGATGACCTTGTAACGACATTCGGCGTACCGAAACACGATAATCGTGAAACCAGTTTTAGAACGCTGATGACATTTTGGGTGAAGGATAAAAATGGTAAGGATTTGCCGATTTCAGGCTATGAAATATACCGGCGCGTATATGAAGAAGGTGCAGGTCCCTTTGAGAACTGGAAGCGGGTTGCTACAAAACTCTACAACGGTCCAAATAAAGGCTATCAAACATCAGATCCCAATAATATTTTCGTGGGACGCCATTGGGGAAATGATACCGACAATGATTTAACCGAAATGACCGTATATCAGTACAAGATTGTTGCCTTTACCGATAACAAAAACCGCATCGAATCTCCTATTGCAACAACGGCCTTGTATCCGGCTTTTAATCTCAAGTTGGTGTCGCCAAGCGATAATGGAATGATACGTTTGAATGATATAAAAAATACCGAATTTAAGTTTAAACTCAGTGACACACGATTATGGGATGCCAAGTACTCCGACTCATTTACGTTCGGTTTGATTGTGTCGGAAAAAAGCAATCTCGCTACTGTTCCATACTGTGTAAAACTTCGCTACAACTTTAATGCCGTCGATGACGAGCGGCTTTCATTCAGCGATTGGGATTCAAAGGCAAAAAAAGCATATTGGCGAACGCTTAAAGACCTAAAGACAGAGTGGCTCGACGATACCCATGATTATGCCGTTCCGGGAACTATACGGGTTGAAGATCTCATCAGCTTTGATAAATCAAGCGGCGTTGTTACTATTAAAGCTGCATTGTTAAACAGAGGCTACTTTAATAGCTGGAACCGAAAGGCTTTCGGCGATGCAATGGAAGCCGGTGCTAATTATCAGTGGGATGTGCAGGATTACGGTGACAATGCCGGCTCGGTGAAAGACGACGTTTCGGCAAGCTTTTTGAAAGAATGGCCAATGCTTGACAGCAAAACGGGCGAGCCTATTCCAAACTACCCTGAAATTCCGCGTGCAAGAACAGGTAGTAACTTTTTTGACGGACAAAATGCGATCAACGGCCGCTTTTCGTTTAGCATTGAGTAATAGAAACTTTTAAGGAGAAAGCAATATATGAAAAAACTTATTATAGCAATTTTGAGCCTTGCACTTTTTTCGTGCGGTATGTCAGTTGATATGCAAAAGGAGCAAAAACCTGATGAAAAAAAGAATAAGGCATATACAAGCCCCTTAGTTGAACGGCCTCGTTATAAAGGAGCTTTTTCTAAAGAAAATATGAAAGAGAGCGCTAGTCGAAAACGCCGTGAAGGATATTCGATTGTTAAAACAACGGATGCCTTTGATAAGACGGTTTTCACAAATATTTTCAAAGCGGAACTTGCCGGTGAACATAATTTTAATGACGGCTATGTGTACTATCTCATAAAAAGTCTGACGGAAGCCGATGCTGCGATGCTCCGCAGCACGCTGAACGGCGTAGCCGGTGTGGTGTACAGTCAGCCCGACTATATTGACGAAGGTCCGAACTATACACGGGGGCTTTATCGAGACCACAACATGATCTCGACGATGGGACTTGATAAGGGCAATCTTGATAAGGATCCGCTTGCAAAGCAGGGCGAATATGCCTTGCGGATCACCAAAGCTCGAGACTGGTACGATGAAAACGGTAAAGAGCAGAAAGGTGCTTATACGGAAATAGGCTACGGAGAAAATCAGGTTCTTGTCGCGATCATAGACACGGGACTTGATCAAACGCATAAAGATTTTAAAGATATTGTACTGTACGGAAAATCAGGCTTTCTGCCTGATGGCGAGACTGAAAATACCGGAAACAAGCTTAGAGTTGTCGGAAAAAATGAGAACTTTGACGGCGGACATCACGGAACTCACTGCGCAGGAACTATCTGTGCTTTAGAGGGAAATAACGCAGGAATTGCCGGTGTTGCCTATAAAAACACAAAAGTTATTGCGTATAAAGGGCTTGGTGATAACGGGAACGGACCTTGGTGGACAATTTACGGTTCTCTCGGCGATTTAGCCGACATCGTAACGATTTTGCGAAAACCTCCTGGTAAACGAAGCCCTGAGGAAAATGTGAAGATAAGCAAACTCAATCTTGATAATCCGAACTTCCAAATCACGCAAAAAACCGTTCCGGTGAATATGAGTTTGGGTGGCGGCGCAATGAATGGTTTTGCCGCTGAAATGATAAATAAGGCTCTTAAAGCCGGTGTACTTCCGGTTGTCGCTATGGGAAATGAGGGAAGAACCGTTTCAGCTTTTCCGGGTGCAACCCAAGGGGTATTTTCGGTTGGAGCCACAACAGCGTCTGATACAAAAGCTCCGTTCAGCAATTCAGGGAGCTGGATAAACATTTGTGCTCCCGGTGAAAATATTATCTCGTCAAGTACTGGAACTACAGAAGGGGTGGAATATATGAATGGAACGAGTATGGCAACTCCTTTTGTTACCGGAACACTCGCCTACCTCCTTTCATTTGATAAAGCCCGCGATTTAACGCCGTATCAGTTGGTAACCCTGCTTGAAAACACTGCCGATAAAATCACTGATCCGAATGAGCCGGATTATACCTATGATGCAAACGGTTTTTCAAAGTATTACGGTTACGGACGGGTGAATGTTCTTGAAGCAGCAAAAGCACTCAAAGCGGGAAATAAACCGAAAAGTAAAAACCGCTACACGGAAGAAGTCGCAACTTTTAAGGTGGAAAATATAAACCTTGGTGAAACGAAACCGCTTGCCGATATGCGCGTGTATGTCTATGATAAAGCAACTAATGTTTGTACGGCGGTTGGAATCACCGGAGATAACGGCAGTGTACAGTTTCCGGGACTTTGCACCGGAGCGCAGTATGTCGCAAAAGTAAACCTTGACGGTGAGCTTAAAACATATGAGTTTACTACTGACTCCGCCGATGTTATGGGTATGGGCTATACTTTTTCCTACACACAAAACCGTTGCTTTGTGAGCACTTGTCCGAATGAAGCATATCCTGCCGGTGATCCAAAGGATCCGTGGGAACTGGCTAATCTGGAAGCTCCTTGGTTAAATGTATTTATTTACGATGAAAATCATGAGCTGATTACCGTTGAATCCGGTTTTTATAAAAAACTTTCATTTAAGTGCGAAGCGGGCAAAACATACTATTGTGTAATTGCAGCTTATCCGGATGGATCTAAGTATGAAGGCGGTAACTACGGGCTTTATATCGGTACAGAGCGAAAAGATTCTATTAATGTAAACGATGGTACAAGAAACAAAAGTGCTAACGATAGTTACGAGGAGAACAACACCTTTAAAGAAGCCGATGCCCGATTTGACGAAAATAGAGCAGATCGTCCGAACGGTTTTTGGCAAGTTGAAATACCGGCAAACCTCCGTCCGGAAACACCTGCAACCGGTAATGACTTTACTGACGGTGGTGATGTGGATATCTATAAGTTTATAGTGCCGACCGCTCCGTAATTGACGCAGTAAACATAAAAACAGAACTCTGCACTATATGCCGGGTTCTGTTTTTTTTAAGGGCAGAACTCTTTTAATTTTTCTTTTAGTGTGTTACAATAAAATCGACTGGGAGGTCTTATGACAAGTTATAAAGAATTGGGTTTGGTAAACTCGAAAGAGCTTTTTGTTAAAGCAATGAAAGGCGGTTATGCAATTCCGGCGTATAACTTTAACAATATGGAACAAATGCAGGCGATTATTCAAGCTTGTGTTGAAACGAAGTCGCCGGTTATCTTGCAAGTGTCGTCCGGTGCACGAAAATACGCGAATGCGAATCTCTTGCGGAACATGGCGCGCGGTGCAGTCGAATATGCCCACGAACTGGGCTACGATATTCCGATTGTGCTGCACTTGGATCACGGCGACAGTTTTGAACTGTGCAAGGACTGCATCGAAAACGGATTTTCGTCCGTGATGATTGACGGGTCGGCGTTGCCGTACGACGAAAATGTTGCGTTGACCAAAAAGGTGTGCGACTTTGCCCATGCACAAAAAGACTATGTTACGGTTGAAGGCGAACTGGGCGTTTTAGCCGGTGTCGAAGATGATGTCAGCGCCGAACACAGTCACTACACCGATCCGGCACAAGTTGAAGACTTTGTAAAAAAGACCGGTGTTGATTCGCTTGCGATTTCCATCGGAACGAGCCATGGACGAGCAAAGTTTAAACCGGAGCAGTGTACAAAAAATGCCGACGGTGTTTTAATTCCGCCGCCTTTGCGTTTTGATATTTTGGAAGAAGTGGAAAAACGAATTCCGGGATTTCCGATTGTGTTGCACGGTTCGTCTTCGGTGCCGATTGAATACGTAAAAATTATTGAACAGTTTGGCGGTCATATTCCGGGCTCGGTCGGTATCCCCGAAGATCAGCTGCGGAAAGCGGCAAAAAGCGCCGTTTGCAAAATCAACATTGACTCGGATGGTAGGCTTGCGATGACTGCTATGATCCGAAAAGTACTTGCCGAAAAACCGGAAGAGTTTGATCCGCGAAAGTATTTGGGACCGGCACGCGACGAGTTAAAAAAATTGTACATGCACAAAAATATCAATGTCCTCGGTTCGGCACATAAAGCTTAGTTACCGAGAATTATACAAAAAGCGGTAAACTTCACTCAAAAGTTTGCCGCTTTTTGTAGTTTATAGAGATTTAAGGAAACGCTGATTAAAGGCTTGACGCCATTTAACAGCATTTCCTTATTGTTTCTCAATGTTCAGTATAGAAAGGTAGATTCTGAACATTTTCGAAACAACAGATTTTAAATGTGGGCACTGATTAATTCTCGATTGAATTAATCAGTGCCTCCTTAAGAACACTTTAAATCGCACATCATAAAAAAAATACCTTGCCTTTTTTGGATAATTTTAGTATATTTGCAGTAAATTTAAAAGCAATTTGAAGGAGTTTATAAATGGCTAAACAGTTATTGTTTAATGACGAAGCACGAAAAAAGCTGCTTTCCGGAGTAGATCAAATTTCAAGTGCAGTAAAGGTGACGTTGGGTCCGAAAGGGCGAAATGTACTTTTAAGTAAAAGTTACGGTGCACCGACCGTTACCAAAGACGGTGTTTCCGTTGCAAAAGAAGTGGAATTAGCTGACCCGTTTGAGAATATGGGCGCACAGCTTTTGCGTGAAGTCGCTTCAAAAACGAACGATGTTGCCGGTGACGGAACAACGACAGCGACCGTTTTGGCATATTCAATGGTGAAAGAAGGCTTAAAAGCCGTTGCGGCGGGACTTACTCCGCTTGAGTTAAAACGCGGCATGGATAAAGCAGTTGCGCTTTCGGTTGAAGAAATCAAAAAGAACGCAAAATCAATAAAAGGCTCTGCAGAAGTTGCCCACGTTGCTTCGGTTTCGGCAAACAATGATGAAGAAATCGGTAAAATTTTGGCGGATGCTATCGAAAAAGTCGGCAAGGACGGCGTCATTGACGTGCAGGAAGCTAAAACCATGGAAACAACTACCGATTACGTGGAAGGTATGCAGTTTGATCGTGGGTACATTTCGCCGTATTTTGTAACCGATCACGAACGGATGGAAACCGTTTTTGAAAACGCCTATATTTTGATTTACGACAAAACCATTTCTACGATGAAGGATTTACTCCCGCTGCTGGAAAAAGTTGCACAAACAGGCAGCCAACTTTTAATTATCGCGGAAGACGTTGACGGTGAAGCGCTTGCAACATTAATCGTGAACAACTTGCGCGGTGCGTTAAAAACCTGCGCGATTAAAGCTCCGGGCTTTGGCGATCGCCGCAAAGAAATGCTTGAAGACATTGCTATTTTGACTGGCGGTCAAGTTATTTCCGAAAGTCTCGGATACAAACTGGAAAATGCAACCTTGGAAATGCTCGGCGTTGCAAAAACCGTCAAAGTTGACAAAGAAAACACGACGATTATCGATGGCTCCGGCAAGAAAAAGGATATCGAAGAGCGCGTTGCACAAATTAAAAAACAAATTGAAGCAACCGATTCGGAATACGACCGAGAAAAACTGCAAGAGCGCCTTGCTAAATTGGTCGGCGGTGTTGCCGTTATTAATATCGGGGCGATTACCGAAGTTGAAATGAAAGAGAAAAAACACCGCGTTGAAGACGCGCTTTCGGCAACACGGGCTGCAATCGACGAAGGTATTGTTGCAGGCGGTGGACTTGCGTTAATCAATGCGGCGACTGCCCTTGACAAAGCCGATCTTTCCGGCTTAAGTCAAGACGAATTAATGGGCTTCAAGATTGTAAAACGCGCCCTTGAAGAGCCGATTCGCCAAATTGCGGAAAACGCCGGGTTGGACGGTGCCGTTATTGCGGAAAAAGCAAAAGAAAAGAAAAATATCGGCTTCGATGCAGCAAAAATGAAGTGGGTTGACATGATTGATGCCGGAATTATTGATCCGGCAAAAGTAACCCGTTCCGCATTGCAAAATGCCGCTTCCGTAGCGAGTTTACTGCTGACGACGGAATGCGCGATTGCGGATATCCCCGAGCCGAAAACTCCTGCGATGCCGGCAGCTCCCGACATGGGCGGCATGTATTAATCCCGGTTCGGTTTCGCAGTTTAAGGTGGGCACTGATTAATTCAATCGAGAATTAATCAGCGTTTCCCTAAAGGTGCGATGTTGTTAGTCGTACCTTTCTATCTGCGTTTTTTCAAGCCCTCCTACTTGATTGAAGAGAGGGCTTTTTTGTTGGTATTTTCGGCTAGCTTTTTGAAAATCGACATTGGGTGCAGCCGAGGATGTGAATGTGTTCGCTTCCGTCTTTGCGGGTAAAATCGCGTGCAATGAGGTAACTATCGGGACCGATTTCTTTTTTGCACACGGGACATCGCCGTATCGTATTGGGTTCGGTTACATGGTAGCAGTGCGGGCATCCGTAAATCGAACAGAGTCGGTCGTTCGTTCCGTTCGGATATACTGCGGTGATAACGCTTTCTCCCTTTTCTAAAATTGTTCCGCAAATCGGGCAGGTGCCGATTGAATTGATTGTTCCATATTTATTGTATTTTTTTTCTGACGGTTTTTTCGCATACCGGGAAAAAAAATAGTACGCAAGCACGACCAGTGCAATAAAAATAAACGCCAAGATAATAATGGATGTCGGCGTAAGCTCAAAAGTATTCATAAGTCGCATTGTACCAAAAAAGTGAATTTTCTTCAATTATTGATGTATCCTTAAAATCGGTAAAATTTTCTATCGCGTATCAAGGTTATAATCGGATATCACCAAAGGAAACGCTGATTAAAGGCTTGACGCCGTTTAACAGCGTTTCCTTATTCTTTC
>CALDWC010000187.1 GCA_937923945.1 uncultured Treponema sp. | reverse complement strand
GAGCGGCTGGGCTACCTTGCCGAAGGAGTTCCCGCTTGTAAGTATGTGCATCAGCTTGCGGTGAAAAAAAATATAAAATTACCGATTTCAAATGTCGTTTTTAAAATTCTTAATAAAGAAATGACACCGAAAGAATTTATCACACAAATACTCACAGGAGATTCCATTTAATGCTTGAAAAAATCAGTGAAAAATTTTCCGACCTTTTCCGCTCTCTTTCGGGAAAGGGTACTATCAGTGAAAAAAATATTGCCGATGCGGTTGAAGAAATAAAAGCGGCATTGCTGGATGCGGACGTCAACTTGCGCGTTGTCCGCCGTTTTGTCAATGCAATTATTGAAGAATCCAAAGGTGAAAAAGTTTTACGGGCGGTGAATCCCGGTCAGCAATTTACCAAAATTGTTTATGACAAAATGGTTTCGTTTTTAGGAGACGAAAAAAAAGAATTGCAGCTTGCGGGAAGTGACACGCAATCCGTCATTTTGCTGTTGGGGCTCCAAGGTTCCGGTAAAACGACAACCGCCGCAAAGTTGGCGAAAAAGCTCAAAGCGGAGGGGCGAAACCCACTTTTAGTGGCGTGCGACCTCGTGCGTCCTGCGGCTGTGGAACAGCTTTCCGTTTTGGCGGAAAGTATTTCGGTGCCGGTGTATAAAGAAAATACGAAAGATGCCGTTGCGGTTGCTAAAAATGCGTTGAGCTTTGCGAAAAAAAACTTTTACGACACGGTGATTGTGGATACTGCCGGACGCCTCCAAATTGACGAGGCGATGATGCGGGAAATTGTGGAAATCAAAAAGCACACAAAGCCTACCGAAACGATTTTGGTTGCCGACAGTATGACCGGTCAAACCGCCGTTGAGGTTGCCCGCGAATTTAACGAGCAGCTTTCACTTACCGGTGTTATTTTAACGAAGTTTGACTCCGATACGCGTGGCGGTGCCGCCCTTTCGTTAAAAACCGTTGCGTCCGTTCCGATTTATTTTATTTGTACGGGTGAAAAACTGGACGCGATTGAGCCTTTTTATCCCGACCGTATTGCGAGCCGCATTTTGGGAATGGGCGACGTTGTTTCTCTCGTTGAAAAAGCCCAAGAAGTGTATGACGAAGCGGAAGCTGCAAAGCTCCAAAAAAAGATGGCAAACGAAAGTTTTACGCTTGCCGATATGCTTGAGCAGTATGACAAAGTTTCGCAAATGGGTTCCATTCAGTCGATGCTGGAAATGGTGCCGGGACTTGCCGGAAAAGTTGATGCGAGTCAAATCGATATGTCCGCTATGAAGCGGCAAAAGGCGATTATTCAGTCGATGACGCTGAAAGAGCGGAACAATCACTTGATCATCGGACCGGCACGGCGAAAACGGATTGCTCGCGGTTCGGGAACGTCCGTTGCGGAAGTGAATCGGCTTTTAAAACAATTTGAAAAAACACGCAATGCGATGAAAAAAATGGTGAAAAACAAAGGACGCGGTTTTCCCGGAATGCCGGATATGAGCGGTTTGTTTTAACGGGTATGTATTATCGGATTGAATACCGTTCGGCATCTGGGCTGCTAAATGTAAGCTCTTGTTCTTTTTTCGAATGTATGATATGCTATTTTCTGTAAATCTCCGTTTTTAAGGAGGCATGATTTATGGAAGTTATCAAACTTATCGGTGTGCTTATTGTTATTATCGGCTTTGCACTTAAGATAGACACAATAGCGACGGTCGTCATTGCCGGTATTGTAACCGGTCTTGTTGCAAAAATTCCGCCGCTACAAATTCTTGAAATTTTAGGTGATGCTTTTATTAAGAACCGGACGGCAACCCTTTTTGTGTTGACATTACCCGTCATCGGCGTTTTGGAGCGATACGGTCTTCGAGACAAAGCAGTTGACTTTATTAAAAAATTCCGCAATGCAACGACCGGCAGAATTATCAGTATTTATCAATGGATTAGATCTTTGGCAGCGGCTTTTTCATTACGGCTCGGCGGTCATCCGCAGTTCGTTCGTCCTTTGGTAGTACCGATGGCTGAAGCCGCAGCTGAAAACCGATACGGTACATTAGATGAAAAAAGCCACGATGCCATAAAAGGAAAGTCTGCAGCGGCGGAAAACTTTGGAAACTTTTTTGCCCAAAATTGTTTTATGGGAGCTTCGGGAACACTTTTAATTGTTTCTACATTGGTTGAACAAGGTTATGAAGCGGTTAATGCACAAAATATAGCGATGTGGTCTATTCCGATAGCACTTATTTCAGCTGTTCTTGGAACTGTTTTCTTTTGGTTGTTCGATAAAAAATTGAACAAAAGCTTAAAAAAATAAGGAGGATAAAAATGTCAAAAGAACTTTGGGGAACAATTTCTACAAATACGGCTGAATTTTTTTATTGTATTATTGCGTTGCTTTTTTTACTTTTAGGAATCAAGGCGCTAAAAACCGTAAAAGGAATTAAACGCTTTTCAACTTTTTTATTTTGGCTTTTGCTTAGTCTCACCTTTGCGTTCGGTCCGCATATTCCGAGATGGATAACGGGGCTTTCGATTGTGATTATTGCTTTCATAACAGGATTTAACGGGATAGCATCTGCAACACATGATGTACCAAAAGCGGAGGAAACAAGAGAGCACGCCGACAAGCTAGGCTATGCGATTTTTATTCCTGCTTTGATTTTAGCGCTCGGTGCTTTTTTAGTGGCAACTTTTCTTCCAAAACTTGGTGCAAATAATGCAATCGGGGTGTCTGCAATTCTTGGTGTTATTGCAGTTTTAATTTTAACAAAGACTTCACCTAAAAATGCAATCGATGACGGTTTACGACTTCTTGACAATGTCGGAACTACAGGGATTCTGCCGCAATTGTTGGCGGCTTTGGGTGCCTTATTTACCGTAGCAGGCGTCGGGAATGTTATTGCGACATATGTTTCTAAAGTAATTCCTGCAGGTTCGCACTTGATTGCGGCGGCGGTTTATTGTATCGGTATGGCACTTTTCACCGTCATCATGGGAAACGGATTTGCCGCTTTTTCGGTTATTACGGTTGGAATCGGTATTCCGTTTTTGATTATGCAAGGAGCAAATCCCGTCGTTGTCGGAGCCTTGGGCTTGACCGCCGGATACTGCGGAACGCTTTTAACGCCGATGGCAGCTAATTTTAACATTATGCCGGCAGCCTTGTTGGAAACGAAGGATAAATATGCGATTATTAAGGCTCAAGCGCCTTTTGCACTCGTGATGCTTTTAGTCCATATTGTCTTACTATATACATTTGCTTTTTAGGAGCTATGAAACTATTTCGCTATTTTAAGGAGAATATATGAAGATACTTTTGACGGCTTTTGATCCGTTTGGCGAAGATACGGTAAATCCCGCTTTGGAAGCGGTAAAATTGGTAAAAACTGACGACCTTGACGCTGAAGTGATAAAATTGGAAGTTCCGACCGTTTTTCACAAGTCAATACAGTTCGTGCAGGAAAAAATTAAAGCGGAAAAACCGGACGCCGTTTTGGCAATCGGTCAAGCGGGCGGGCGATCGAATTTAACGCTTGAACGGGTTGCAATCAACCAAGATGATGCCCGCATTAAAGATAACGAGGGAAATCAACCGATTGATGAAGTAATTTTTCCGGACGGAGAAAATGCGTATTTTGCAAGCTTGCCGATAAAAGCAATGGTAAAAAAAATTCGGGAAGTAGGGCTTCCAGCAGCTGTTTCAAACACAGCGGGAACATTTGTGTGTAATCATTTGATGTATGGTATTCTTTATACGCTTGAAAAAAACTTGCCGAATTCTCGCGGCGGTTTTATGCATGTGCCGTATATCCCCGATCAGGTCATCGACAAAGCGAATATGCCTTCTATGTCCATTGAAGATATTGCAAAGGGGATTCACTCGGCACTGCAAGCGATTATTGAAAATGATTGCGATATCAAACAAAGTGGCGGTGCGATTTTTTAATAAAGCTTTGGCGGTAAAAAATGAGCCGTAAAAACCGTTTGGGAAATAAGTTGCACATGATGTTTTACTCCTGTGTGGTGAATACGAGTACTTTGTTGCTTTTAAAAACAATTTTCAAACTCTGTACATGATTGAAACTTTTGCAAAAAGAAGTACTATGAAAACGGTGGTATAAATGAAACAATTGTTTATTAAACAAAAAGTTTTAAAAATTACCGATCATTATCCGGTTTTGGATGAAAACGGAAATGAAACGTATCATGTGGATGAAGATTTTAAATTTTTTGGTAAAAAGATTCATGTGACAAAGCCGGACGGCAGTCATGTTTTTACCATTACGCGGGAGCTTTTTCATTTGCTATATCGTTTTCACGCGGTGTTCAATGATGGAAAGCAAATGATGCTGAAGCAGAAGTTTCAATTTTTTCACATGGGCATCGATGTTGTTTCGGACGATTATAGATTGACGCTGGAAGGGGATTTTTTGTCGCTCAATTTTGAAGTGTTTTCCGAAGGAACGAAAGTCGGACATATTTACAAAAAATGGCTTAGTTGGGGAGACACTTTTACGATTGATGTCATCGACCCTGCATTTGGAGACGAACTTTTAGCGTTGATGATCATGGTCGATTTTATACGCGATCAACGGGAAAAGAAAAACTGAGCTTTTTAGAAAATAAAAAAGATGAGAATAAATAATAAAACTTATTCTCATCTTTTCTCTATTTTATATATAAGGTCTTTTATTTTTTTGCAAAATCAGCAGCATTTTCTCCGGCTATCTTGCCAAAAACAGTTATATCTGCCATAGCTACGGAACCTAATCTATTTGAGCCGTGTATGCCACCTGTCACTTCACCTGCTGCAAATAAGCCTTCGATGCTTTTGCCGTCTTTAGATTGAACTTCTGCTTTGCCATTTATTACAAGACCGCCCATTGTGTGGTGAACAGCCGGAGCTGCCTTTAGCATATAAAAGGGGGCTTCTTTGATCTGCCAACCTAACATTCGCAAGTTAAATTCGGGATCCTTTTTTTGAGCTGAATTTTCATTAAATCTTTTTACGGTTTCAAGGAGGGCTTTTTTATCGACGCCAAAATGTTCTGCTAATTCTTCGATTGTATTGGCTTTAAATAATTCGCCTCTTTCAAATAAGTCTTTAGCTTCTGCTTGGTTTGACTTCATTGTACCAGTTTTTTCATTTGATTTTTCATCCCATATTAAATAAGCAACAAAGCCCGTTTGCTTTTTGATTGCCATGGAAATTTCTCTTCGGGTACCTAATTCTTCAACAAATCTTTTTCCTTCTTTATTGACTAACAAAGCTCCACCAACAAGCCTAGTATCGCCTACATAAAGCAACTTACCTGTTTTAACATCGCAAACCGGATAAAGCTGAATTTTATCCATATCAATAGTAGCCGCTCCAAGTTTTTCTGCCATAACAATACCATCTCCGGTAGCACCGGGCAAGTTTGTTGAAAGAATATGTTCATCTATTTCCTTATCGTTTTCAAAGCACATTTTAGCGTTAGCACCAAAACCGCCGCTTGCAAGTACTACCGCTTTTGCATTTACCGTAAGCGTACCGTCTTTTGTATCAGCTCTAACACCTACAACTTTACCGTCTTTTGCAATAATTTCTTTAACATCAGCTTCTGTAATTATTTCAATGCCAAGTGTATTAGATTTTTTTGCATACTTTCGTATAAGCTCATTTCCGGTATGATTTGCCGGTATTAACGATCTTTTTACGCTATGACCTCCAAAGAACATAAGGCTATCTAACCACTCTACGCCGACATCATCTCGTAACCAGTAAGCGTCCTTCGTTGCGTTTTCCGCTAAAATCTTGATGAGCTCTTGTTTACCGCCGGCCTTTTCCACATCCTTTTCAAACTTTTCTATAGAATCTTCTATTCCTTCTTTCTTTTGAATTTCATTTGCCGGAGCAGCATATTCACCGCCGGAAATAAGCGTATTACCGCCAATGCTTGCCAGTTTTTCAAGAATGATAACCTTTGCCCCTTTTTCTTTAGCCGAAACTGCTGCTGCAAAACCTGCACCGCCGGCACCTACTACAACTACATCGCAGTCTTTCGTGATTTGATTTTGATTGGCTTGTATCTTCTTGTTCGCATAATTTTTTGCGTCTCTGCCGGAATCTTCTATTGCAAGTTTCATAGCTTCTAAAAAAGCTGTAGAACTTAGTGTCGCACCCGATACTGCGTCTAAATCTATACTTTGATTTTTGATAACTTCATCGACAAGTTTTTCAATAGCCTTATCACCAAGTCCTTCCGTTTCCTTATGCTCGGTATCAATCTTAACAATCTTGTCATTGTCAAAGTGGACTTTCGCAACAATATCATCATTAAGACCGCGAGCCTTTCCAACGCCTAATTCTTTACCGTTAGCCGTTTTTTGGCAACTAGTAGCGAATAGTAAAGCCATACATAAAAGGAAAGCTAAAACTCTGTTTTTTCTCATAAAATGCCTCCTACGCATTTTTTGCGGATTATAGCAAAACAGCTTAAAAAATTCAACTTTCTTTTATTTAAACTTATGGAGGCGCTGATTAATTCAATGGTGTCACGTATTTAATCAGCGTTTCTAAAGTGAGGTATGCACGATTAATGCGGTTTTATCCGGTATCAAATCAAAAAAAAGACCGCTGCAG
>CALDWC010000186.1 GCA_937923945.1 uncultured Treponema sp. | reverse complement strand
AAAAAGAGTAGTACCGCTTTATAATAATTTTTTCATAGTACTCTTGAAACGGATTTGACTAAAAGTGAAAAATCCGGTATGATTACATTCCTATGAAACAAACATTTACCGATTTTTTACACATGCTGACAACCAAGATTGACGGCAATCTTATCATGTTTCTCGTTACGATTGGTGTATCGCTCGTTGTATACACGATTTCAAATAAAGTTATTGATCACATCACCGATCGCTTTTTAAAAAAATGCGAAACCGTACACAAAAAGCGCGTCGGCTATTACATCGCAAAACACGCTCAGCTTCGTGTAGCGAGCATGTTGAGTTTTGTGATTGCGTTGTATGTACTTTCAACACAAAACGCCACGACAGAAAAATTATTTTACAAAGCCTCGAGTATACTTTTCATTGCCGTGACGCTGAAAATTTTTTCGGGCGTGTCGGAAAGTATCGTCAAATACAGCGAAGCGGATGTACGTTTTCAAGGTAAATCCTATCGGAGCTTTTCGCAAGTTATTTTGATACTCGCCTATATTGCATGCGGAATTATTATCATAGGCATTATCACCGAAAAATCTCCGAATGCACTTCTCGCCGGATTAGGTGCCGTGGCTGCCGTGATTTCGCTCATGTTCCGCGAAACAATTTTATCATTCGTTTCGAGCTTGCAAATTTCCGCTTACGATTTAATCCGCAAGGGCGACTGGATTTCCATACCCGATATGGAGGTTGACGGTGAAGTTATCGAAGTTTCGCTCCATGAAATAAAAGTCCAAAACTGGGACAATTCCGTTTCATCGGTAACAACAACGGGGATTTTGAATAGTAATTTTAAAAACTGGCGGAATATGCAGGAACTCGGGGCAAGAAGGATTATGCGATCAATTAATCTCGATGTAAACTCCGTAAAATTTATCGACAAACAGCTGAAAACACAACTCGAAGAATTTAAAAGTTTACAGCAGTATTTTTCGTCGCTTGAAAGTTATTATGATTTTTCCGGTGAAAAAAATCAGCCGCATATTACCAATTTACAAGCCTTTAAATGGTACGCCGAAGAATACTTAAAAACCGTTCCCGAACTACGCAAAGATTTACTGTTTACGGCACGGATTGTTGAAGTAACCGAACGCGGCTTAGTATTCGGCATTTACGGTTTTTCAAGCAAAACAGCATTCGTTGACTGTGAAGCGATCGTCCTCAAAATTATCTCGGAACTTTTGTCCGTGCTGCATTATTTTGAACTGAAACCTTTTCAGTTGAAACTGCAAAATAATAGCTAGTTTTTTTTTGTATTTTTTGGTATGCTGTATCGTCTCATGAAAAAATTACTTTTTTGTGTTATTTTGTCTTGTGCGTTGTTCTCCGTAGCAGCGCAAGAGTTTTTAGTCGGTACCGATTCCGGTTTATACAACGTTGCGGGCGTTCCATATCAGATTTTTTCCAATATTGCGGTGTACTCAATTCAAAAAAACGGCGGCGCGTATTTTTTTATCACGGATAGAGGTATTATGAAAAGCAGCGACTTAAAGCATTATGTTTTTTTGTCCAACGGCTTACCGAAAAAAATACTGAAGATGGAAGTAAACGGAAAGTTTCAACTCGTTGAAAAAACACAAGCATTGAAAGATTTAGCTTTTCACCCGACCGATGAAAATATTTTTGTGACGGCGACGAACTCCGCCGTTTTTTTAACGGTGAACGGAGGCAAAACGTGGCAAAATTTAGGCAGTTACGGCAATGCAAACGGAATCAAGTCCGTCGCGGTTGCAACTTTGCCCGATGCGAACGGTACCGATCAACTGACGGTGTTTGTCGGCACGGGTGTGTATGGACTTGCATGGAAGCAGCCTTCGGTGAGCAGTATCTGGCATGATGCGAATGACGGGCTTGCAAAAGGGCCGGAAAGTCCCGATGAAATTTCCGATATTCTGGTGTGCAAGGACGGAACCGGTCGACAGGAAATTTTTTTAGCGCAAACATTCAAGGGGCGCTTGTATAAGTTCAACTGGAAATATAAACTCGCCGTTTTGATTGATAACAAAGATAAAACCATTGCATCGGCACAATATTTGGACAGCTTAAATTACACTTCAACGGTTTTAACCGGCGTAAAAGAAAACGAAGTGTTTGTGACGCCCGTTTTGTTTCCGCAAGTTTTTTCCAACAAGTTTTACGAGCGGTTATCACAGCAAATTACCGAATCGCTGACCGACATAAAGTTGCGCTCGTCAGGGATTTTCGATACACTGCAATGCGCATATATCGGCAAAGACGTATTTAAGTTACACGATGATATTGCGTTGAAAGAGCTTTTTACGTTGCGGCTCAATGAAAAAAAATCGGAATATGCGAAACGAGCGATATCAAAAAAAGCGATTTATATGCCGCCGCATAAAATTTCGGAGCTTGACCGTTATTTTGCCCTTATGGATAAAAATCAACTCAACGCTTTGGTGATTGATATGAAAGATGACTGGGGCTTTATCCGCTATAATTCAAAAGACCCCGATATTCTGAAAGTGGGAGCTGTTCGGAACACGATTATCTTGGAAGATTTGGTCAGACGGGCGAAAGAAAAAAATATTTATCTCATTGCACGATTGGTTATTTTTAAGGATCGGGAATTATATTCGTATGCAAATGGAGCGTATGCCGTCAAAGATTATACGAGCGGACAAAGCTGGCGCGGCTACGATGTGAACGCTGACGGATCGCGTGATTACTACTATGAGTATTGGGTGGATCCGTACAACGAAGCGGTTTGGAAATACAATACCACCATCGCACGTGAATTGGTTTCCCGCGGCTTTGATGAAATTCAATTTGATTATATTCGGTTTCCGACCGATGGCGATAATTTGCGCAATGCGTACTATCCGGCAAAAGCACCCGAAATGGATAAAGAAAGTGCAATTATGTCGTTTTTGGCGTATGCCCGCACACACATTAAAGCACCCATTTCAATCGATATTTACGGAGCGAACGGCTGGTACCGAACCGGCGCCCGTACCGGACAGGAAGTCGAAATGCTCACCGATTTTGTTGATGTTATTTGTCCGATGTACTATCCGAGTCATTTCGCGCAAAGTTTTTTAGCGTACGAACCGCGGCGGGAACGTCCGTATCGCATCTACTATCAAGGCTCATACCGCGCGAAATACATCAGCCGAAATAAAGCAATTATCCGTCCTTGGGCGCAATGCTTTTTTATTAATGTTTCATACGATCGCGAATTTTACGGAGCATATTATATCAAAAGCCAGATACAAGCGCTACACGATGCAATCGATGAAGGTTTTTCGTTTTGGAATACGGTCGGCAACTATCAGGATTTACCGCCGCTTGTTGAGTAATAAACGCAACAAGAAAGTAAGTCGACAAATTATAATGACCGGCAAAAATGAAAAATGGTTCCCGCAAATCGTTCATCCTTTTGAGCCTGTGTATCGAAGCGATTCGGAAATTCTCATATTGGGGACTTTTCCTTCGGTGAAGTCCCGCGAACAAAACTTTTATTACGGGCATCCGCGCAACCGTTTTTGGCAAGTGCTGGCACAAATTTTCGGTGAAACCGTCCCCGAGACTATTCCCGAAAAGAAAGCGCTTTTGTATCGTCATCGCATTGCATTGTGGGACGTAATCGCCCGCTGTGATATATCCGGTTCGGACGACAGCAGCATTAAAAATGTTACCCCAACCGATTTATCGAGCTTGATACGTGCAAGCCGCATAATGGTGATTTATGCAAATGGACAAAAAGCGGGCGAACTCTATAACCGTTTTCAAAAAAATAATATTCCCTTGCCGATTACCGTACTTCCCTCGACCAGCCCCGCAAATGCATCATGGAATCTTGAAAGACTCATCGATCGTTGGCAAAAAATAAAAGTGTCTTGCAAGGGCATATTTTAGAATTGACGGAAAATATCATCGCCGCAAATCAAAGTTTACTTCGTCGATTGTTTTTATGCTCTCTTGATTTTTTTAATTGATTTTTATAAAATAACTGGAAATTTTCAAACGGCGCTGCAAAAGGAGGACACTGATTAATTCAATTCAGTGCCCGCCTTTAAAATCTGTTGTTTCGAAAACGTTCAGAATTCTAGCTTATTATGCTGAACATTGAGAAACAATTAAGGGAATACTTTGCTTTTGCAAAAAACTTTGCTTCGTAAAAAACTTTGCTTCGTAAAAAACTTTGCGAAGCAAAGTTGCTGTTAAACGGCACCAAGCTTTTAACCAGCGTTTCCATAAGGTTATCACGGTACGCGTCATTGAAAAGTTTCATTGGAGTAATTATGCGAGTTGTGATAAAAGATGATTATGAAACAGCTTGTCGGTTTGTTGCGGATTATATTGCAAAGCGGATTACCGATTTTAATCCGACTGCGCAAAAGCCTTTTGTGTTAGGATTACCAACCGGTTCGACACCCATCGGTATTTACAAAAGCTTTGTTGAAAAATATAAAGCGGGAACGCTTTCGTTTCAAAATGTCGTAACGTTCAACATGGATGAATATGTCGGGTTACCGCCGGATCATCCTGAAAGCTACCATTATTTTATGATGGAGCATTTATTTAATCACATTGATATAAAAAAAGAAAATATCCATATTTTAAATGGTATGGCAAAAGATTTGGATGCGGAATGTACCGCCTACGAAGCGGCAATTGCCCGCTACGGAAAAATTAATTTATTTTTAGGAGGTATCGGTGCAGACGGGCATATTGCGTTTAACGAACCTTCAACGTCGCTTTCATCGAGAACAGGTCATCGGCAATTGGCGTTGAGCACTATCCAAATGAATGCCCGCTTTTTTGAAAATGATCTCAGTGCCGTGCCGACTAGTGCTTTAACTGTCGGTGTAAAAACCGTCATGGATTCGGAAGAAGTGATTATTGTTGCAACCGGAGCGGCAAAAGCTCAAGCAGTGTACCACGCGGTTGAGGAGGGCATCAATCATCTGTGGACAGTCAGTGCGCTGCAGCTCCACCGCTACGGAATGCTCGTTTGCGATGATGCGGCAACCGATGATTTAAAAGTCGGTACCGTTAAATACTTCAAACGATTGGAAAACTTGCGGAGCGGCAAGGAATTGCAGCGATATGAATAAACAACGGATTCAAGCAATATCACTGTTGTTACTTTTGGCAGGGCTTGCAGCCCTGCTCATTGCAATTTTTTCCCCCTATGCCTCGCCCATTTTTTGGTCGATTGTTCTTTACAGTTTGTGTCAGCCGCTTTATAAATTTATTTTAAATAGACTTGATCAGAATAAAAAAACTTTTACGGTGAAAAAAAACTTGATTGCAGGTGCTTTTTCAATCGGGACGGTTTTAATCATTGCGACAATCCTCGTTGTGTTCGGCTTTTTAATGATACGCCAATTTATCGAACTGAGTAACTTAATTATCAAAATGTTGCAACCGTCAAATACGGAAAGTGCTCTGACCGATTTTTTTGAAAGTTTTTCCAATCAGTTGTATGAACTTTCCAATTCTGCAATTGATATCCGCACACTTGATATAAAAACCGCCGTCATTGATATTTTATCAAAGTATTCAAACACCCTCCTTTCACTGGGAAAAAATTTTGTGCAATCCGCCGGACGTTTTATTATTTCACTCGTGTTTGTTAGCTTTTCATTGTACTTTTTTTATGTTGATGGGGACTATCTCGCTACGATGTTCAGTTCAGCAATTCCAATTGAATCTTCGTCGATGAAAAAGATACTGACGAAATTTTCCGAAACTCTTGTGCAGCTAATTGCGGGGTTGGTGCTTGTCGCGCTCTATCAGGCGACGGCGGCATTCGTAGTGTTTTGGGCTTTCGGCGTAAAAGGATCGCTGCTTTTGGCGGTGCTCACTTTTTTTGCATCTTTTATTCCGCTTATCGGAAGCGGCAGTATTTGGGTGCCGATTGCGATTGCACTTTTTTTTAGCGGCAGCAAAATTAAAGCCGCCGTCTTTTTTGTTGTCGCGGGCGTCGTTATCAGCTTACTCGACAATGTACTCCGTCCACTCATTTTAAAAGATACGATTAAAATTCACCCTCTGCTCATTTTCTTTTCGCTTTTGGGTGGAGTAAAACTGCTGGGCTTAAAAGGGGTTATTCTCGGTCCGATGACTATCATTATTTTTTTTGCGGTTTTGGATATGGTATTAAACAGCGATGAAACGGAATCCGCTCCGCACCCGGAAGCGGAAAACTAAAATAGAGCTTCACATCTCAATAATGCGCGCACCGGTTTTTTTATCCTGCGCGAATCCACGTAAAAGTTTTTTATCCAACAAAATCCTGTCGCCGGAATGCAGCCCCCGCAAAAATTGCGACGACTCGCTTTTTAAAAGCAAAAATCCGTATTCGCTGCACGCATACCGACCGGCGCAACCGTTCCGCAATTTTATCAACTCCGAAGTAATAATCACGCGGAATATGTTTTCGCTTTGCGGTGCCGGTATGGTATCTTTTTGCGCGGCAAGGAGATACGAAAACACCAGCTTTTCTTTCGGCAGCTTGACCTGTTCCGAAATTGTTTGTAAACTTTCAATTTGCTCTTTTGCCGTAACCATAAAATGACACCATTTTCCGCGTGCAAACGTAAAATTATTTTTTGAAAAGCTTTTGTTACCGCGGGAGCAGACGGCAGTTTCTTCATCGAGCGGACAAACTCCGCAATGCACACACGGAGAAAGAACCGAAAAGTTTTTTTCCAAAAAGTGTGAACGCATACTCGTAATAATTTTTCCGCCTTGCGGATTTCCCGGTTCAACAATCAACGCGTATGCATCTTCTGCAAGGTATTTTCGGATCGTTTCAACGGAACGATAGGTTTCGTTAGCAAAGTTTTCCGCATTTTGATTAATAAATTCATTAAACATATTGCACGAAAAATAAAAATCAATGCGCTGATGTTCATTTAAAAACTGCTCCGTTGATTTTGCTCCAAATGCCGACTGCACTTTTTTTATCGTCCAGTTGCCGGCGTTTTTTTTGTTACGCCGTTCAAGCTCGTGAAAAATTTTTTCGCCGAGATCTAAAATTTTATTCGACAAATCAAAACAATACCAAGTGATTTTTTTTGCACGCAGTTTCGGTTCGGCAATCCACAGTGCAATCGGCACGGTTAGAGGACCGGAACCGAAATCGGCAAAGACTAATGCGTCATCACGATGTTCCGCACCGCAGCGTTTGTTTTTTTTTGCAATCAATTCTGCAATCGAAAGATGCAAAAACAATTTTGTCATCTTGTAACAATTCCACGGTAAATAATAATACGCGTACGCAAAAACAAACGCGTCCGAATTTAAGTAATTCGCATACCGCGTATTCCGCTCGCTCGTCAGCTGCTTAAACAAATCGGAGACGGTGTTTTTTATTTGCGCAAAATGCTTTGCGCTGATGTTCGCCTCATTTTGCAACAAATCAGGAAGTGCCGAAATCAGCGCAATGTGCGTTTCATCCAATTCTTTGGTAAACTTTTTTTCCAAAAAAAATAGTTTTTTATCGATACGGTTTTTTTCGTTTTTATTTTTTATTACTTTATGGAATGAAATTTTCTTGTCGTTTGGAGTTCGTTTTTTGCTATATTGTTTTTTATTCATTATATATGCCTTGTTGTTTGATATCGATAATTAATTATCGGAATTGTTTTTACCTTTGTTTTTAGTAACGAGCGAATACATATTTACCAACTCATTCCGCATTTTGGAAATAATCAACATTGCGTCGGTTGTTTGTTCGCATTCAACTTCTCGCATCAATTCTTCACCGGCGCCTTCAACGGTAAATTTTTTTTCCGTGATTAAATATTTGAGCCGAAACACAAAGTCCAAATCCCGCTGTCGATAAACGCGTCGACCGTACTCATCTTTTTCAGGATTCAAAAGCGGAATGTTGTCCTCCCAGTACCGCAGTATGTGCTGTTTTATTCCGGTGAGCTTTTCGATATCTCCAATCGAAAACTTTACCATATCATCTTTCATCGTCGTTTATTTTTTACCGCCGAAATTTTTTTCGCTTTTATCTCTGTTTGAGCGCACGGTGAGTTGCACCGGAATTAACGAAAAACCCAAATCAGTACGAATCTTATTTTGCAAGTAGCGCATATATTGCTCCGTGACATTATGCACTTTGTTGGTAAAAATCAAAAATCGAACCGGGCGCGTACCGGTTTGCACCAAGTACTTAAAGGTAAATTTATTTCCCGGCGGCGGATAACTTGCAAGCCAATCTTTTAAAGCTAAATTAAGCGCAGACGTTTCAACCTGTGTGGTGTACTGCTTAAACGCTTGTAAAACAATGTTAAGCATGTTGTTGACACCGGTTCCGTCAATCGCTGAAATTGCACAAACCGGAGCGTATTCCATTTTGCCGAACATCACTTTAATGTTTCGTTCGTAATTTTTAAATGTTCCTTTTTGTGCATCGACCGTATCCCACTTGTTAATCACAAAAATAACCGGCAAGCCGCGATTGACTGCCTGCACACAAATTTTTTTATCCTGATCGGTGAGTCCCGAATCTGCATCGATTAAGTGGAGCACCACATCTGCGTTGTCCAAACTTTTAATTGCACGTACTACAGAATAGTATTCAATATCTTCGTTGACTTTACTTTTTTTACGAATTCCCGCGGTATCTTGCAGGATAAATTTTTTCCCCTTGTGCGAAAACTCGCCTCGCACAATATCGCGCGTCGTACCGGCAATGTCGCTCACGATTGAAGCGCTGCTCTTGGTTAAAAAATTTGAAAGCGTTGATTTTCCCGTGTTCGGTTTTCCGACAATCGTGAGACGAATTACGTCTTCATCGTCGGTTTCACACACCTTTGAAAAATCAAGTCCGTCAACCAACGCATCCAGCAACTCGTCGATGTTATCGCCGTGTTCCGCACTGATAAAATGAATCCGTGCAACGCCGAGTTTTAAATAATTATAGCCTTCGGCTTCGCCGCGTCCACCTTCGGTTTTATTTACCGCAACGATAATTTTATTCCAGTAACGGCGGAGGTACTGCACGAATTCATCATCTTCGGCTGTGTGAGAAGTTGCATCGAGAAGGAGCAAAATGCGGTCAGCCATTTCGAGCGACTGCAGCGTTTTTTCAATCGTGAGTTTTGTCAGCACTGCTTCGCTTTCGTTTTTGGAACGTGAAAGTTTAAATCCACCGGAATCCATCAGCCGTACCGGTTTGTCTTTAATCAAAACGGTTTCTTCGATGAGATCGCGGGTAACGCCGGCAGTTTTGTCGGTTATGCTGCGTCGTTTTCCCACAAGGCGGTTAAACAACGTTGACTTACCGACATTCGGGCGACCGGCGATTACAATCAATGGTGCGTTTGTATATTTTTTCCCCATAGGCTTAACTCACTTTTTTGACCGTGTTACTCTCACCGGTTACACGAGTCCCCTTTGTTTTAACACATCAATGATGATGTCGCAAATTTCTTCGGGAAAGTATTTTTCCGTGTCGATGATGAGGTCTGCAAAGGTGTAGTTCGTATTATCAATATTGTACAGCTGCAAATAACGGACCGTATCTTGGGCATCTCGTTTTTTTGTAAATGCCATCACTTCATCAACACTCGCGTGTTCCCGCTCCGAGATTCTGCTTGCGCGGACTTCAGGCGATGCCGTTAAAAAAACTTTTAAACTTGCATCGGATAAAAGCCAAATCGCAAGACGCGAACCCAAAACGCACGAACCTTTTTGTGCCAACTCAATTTGCTTTGCGTCAACCATTCTATCAAATGAAAAATCCGTTTTTGACTTTTCAACAATATCTTTGAAATCCATATTCAGTTCCTTGGCTAAATTCCGGAACGTGTAGTTAATGCACGGCAGCGATAATTTTTCCGCAAGCATGTTTGAAACCGTGGTGTTTCCGCAACCGGAAAATCCTGAAACGGCAATTTTTACATCTTTTGTTTCCATTACTTTTTAATCCTTTTTCCCTTAAGGAGGCACTGATTAATTCAATCGAGAATTACGGTCGTCTTTCAAAAACTTGGGTTAGATTTTTAAAAGACTATCTTATCAGTGCCCACCCTTAAAATCCGTTGTTGCGCAAATATTCTAAAATTATCCTGAACATTGAGAAACAAAAGAGATACTTTACTGTTGAACGGCGTTAAGCCTTTAATCAGCGTTTCCATAAGCGCAACAAAATTTGTTGCGCCGGCTATTCCAAGTTTTTCAGTTGTTCTCGAATATTTTCAAGCGCTTCCTTTACCGTAACGATGTGCGCAGCAATATCGTAGCTTTGGTTTTTTGAACCGATGGTGTTTATTTCCCGATTGATTTCCTGACAAATAAAATCCAACCGTTTCGCAACAGCCCCGTCCTTCCCCATCTCATTTTCCATTGCGTGCAAGTGTGCTTTTAAACGCACCAATTCTTCGTTGACAGTATACTTTACAAGCATTGCGGCGACTTCCTGCAATATCCGATTTTCATCATAATTCTGTCCGACCAAGTCTGTCAGTTTCTTGCGAAACGTTTCCGCAAAAATCCGTTCCGCATTGCCGCTTTCCATTTCAATTTTTGCAACGGCAGTAGTGATAAGTGCGAGTTGCTTTTCAATATTCGCCTGACACGCCGCACCCTCATCCGTTTTCGCTTTATCGAATGCGGCAAAAGCTAAATCGAATACCGACATCAGCGCGGTTTTCCACTGTTCCGTGTTGTTTGATTCAGCGGGCACTAAAACGCCGGACTGCCGGGCAATGGTTTCAACATCCGGTGAATAATCCGTATGAAGAATATCCGCAATTTTTTTGAATGCCGCATGGTACCGTTCAACGGCGTCGCTATCAACGGTAAAATCGGTCGGGGCATTCGTCTTCGCCGTTCGGATTGAAATTTCAACATTGCCCCGTAAAATTTTACTTGAAAAATATTCACGGATAAACGGTTCCAACGTGCTCAGCCAAAAGGGGACGTTTACTTTCAAATCAAAATAACGCCCGTTGTAGCTTTTTATTTCAAAACTGATTGCCGTTCCTTCGATCACCGTATCAATAGCGGTATATGCGGTCATACTTTTCATACTACTATAATACACCAAACCGCGAAAAGGTCAAGGCGTCGCGGCTCCACGACAAGAGCATGAAAGAAAAAGCTAAAGAAGTAACTCGGACAAATTGCAACGGATGAAAAGTCAAACGAGATTACCGCAATCCCTGAATTACTGAAAAAAATTAATGTAAAAGGCAATATTGTAACGATTGATGCGATCGGAAACGCTGATTAAAGGCTTGACGCCGTTTAACAGCGCTTCCTAAAGAGAGCCGCTGCATAGTACTTAATCGTGCCTCGGTATAGTCTATAGTATATCCTGTATTGCGC
>CALDWC010000185.1 GCA_937923945.1 uncultured Treponema sp. | reverse complement strand
AGATTTTAAAGGTGGGCACTGATTAATTCTCGATTGAATTAATCAGTGCCTCCAAAAGAAAATGTTAAAAATTTGGAAATAAAATCAATAAAAAATGTTTTTTTTCTTTTTGGGTATTGACCATTTTTTGGAGCTATTATATAATGAAAGTATGAGCGACTATCTTGACATAAATAACGAAGAGCTTTTGAAAGACTTTTTTTCGGAAGCGGATCAGCAGGTTGAAATGCTGGAAAGCAATGTGCTTGTTATTGAGCAGGATCCGTCCAACAAGGACGCAATTGATGAAATTTTCCGTGCTGCACACACTTTAAAAGGCGGTTCGGCAACGGTTGAAATGACGGAGCTTTCGACTTTTACCCATGCGATTGAAGATTTGCTGGATGAAATTCGAAGCGGCAAAGCGCAGGTAACCGAACCTATTATTGATTTACTGCTTTCGGCTATCGATGTGGTTAAAGCGATGTTGCAAGCGCGAAAAGACGGAACGGTTTACAGCGAAGATGTTTCACCGATGGTCAACGAGTTGCGCTCCCATGTGTCCGCAAAATCGGATACGAAAAAAGCGCCGATGGCGCCGAAACCGATTACAAAACAGGTAAATGCGGCTCCCCTTGCCGACGCAAGCAATGTTTTAAGCGAGTATGAGCTTTTAGAGCTTGCCGAAGCCGTACCGAGCGGTGAAACGGTCTACCAAGTAACGGTGGACTTTGATGAAAACAATCAGATGAACAGCGTCGGCGGCATTCAAGTGTATGCGGCGCTCAAACAATGCAGCACGGTGTTAAAAACGCTCCCTGATTTTGATGATTTGTATGCGGATATTTTTCATCCGCAAGTTATTTATGTCGTTTCGTCAGGTGTTCCAATCGAAAAAATCCACGATGTCGCTAATATTCCCGATGTAACTTTGGGTGCAAAGATTGAAGCGCTTGAACTTGCGCCGGGCAGTGCCGCACAGCCGAAAAAAACGGCAGCCGTTACGGCTAAACCGGCATTTGCCGAAACGCCGCAACCGCAAGCGAATACAGTGCCGAGCAAAGCGGCGAATGAGGCGAGTGCAACGGATGCTGCGGCGAAAACGGTGTCGACCGGAAATGCAGTCGCCGTTAAATCCGGAACGCACACAAGTTCGCATCAAACTTCGTCGATTTTGCGTGTTGATTCAAAGCGTATTGATAACTTACTCAATTTAGTCAGCGAAGCGGTTATTACCAAAGCTTCACTAAACCAAAATACGATTGAATTTAATGATTTATATGGTAGTTTTCAAACGCAAACGGCACTCTACAAGGATAAATTACGCCGTTTGATGGAAAAAATACCGTCATATCTGGAGCGGATTCAAAACGGTGCGGATATCAACGCGATCAAAAAAGAACTGAGCGACAACTATATCGGTATGTTCGATGTGTTTTCACCGGTTGACAGTAGCTTTAAACAAGCAATTAATAAGTTTAAATCTTCGGCACAAAATTTGGGACGAATTACCGGCGAATTGCAGGAAGGTGTTATGAAAATCCGCATGGTTCCTATCAGTCAGATTTTCAACCGTTTCCCCCGTGTTGTTCGCGATTTGTGCAAGGATCTAAACAAAAAAGTCCAGCTTTTTATTGAGGGTGAAGACACCGAATTGGATAAATCCGTTGTGGAAGATTTGCTTGATCCGATTATGCACTGTGTACGTAACTCCATTGATCACGGTATTGAAACACCGGATGTTCGAAAAAAAGCCAATAAGCCGGAGGAAGGGTCGCTCCTTTTGAAAGCCAGTAATGAAGGTAATATGATTATCATCGAAATTACTGATGATGGACATGGTATTGACGTGGAAGCGGTTAAGCAAAAGGCGATTGAGCGAGGAATTATCCATCCGAATAAAAATTTAACCGATATGGAAGCGTATCAGTTGATTTTTGAGCCTGGCTTTTCAACCAGCCAAAAAGTGACAAATGTTTCGGGACGCGGTGTCGGGCTTGATGTTGTGCGTACCCATATTGAAAACTTAAACGGTTCGGTTATTGTTGAAAGTGAGCCGGATGTCGGTACCCGTTTTATTATCAAGCTGCCGTTGACCTTGGCAATTATTCAGGGCTTACTGATTCGTGTCGGCGAAGAAATTTACTCAATTCCTATTCCGTCGGTTGTAGAAAGCGTCCGTGTTTCCGATTCGGAAATTAACACCATTGACAATTATGAAGTATTTAACTGCCGTGATGAGGTAATCAGTTTATTGCGCTTGAGTCGCCTTTTCGGTATCGGTTCTATTCTTGAAACACGTGAGGATGACAGCAACTATATTGTTATTGTCGGTTCCGATGAAAAGAAAGTCGGACTGATGGTTGACAGTTTAATCGGTGAAGAAGATGTGGTTATCAAGCCGCTTACCGATCAGTTTACCAATTCACCGGGAATTGCCGGCGCTTCAATTTTAGGTGACGGTTCCGTGTCGCTCATTATTGATGTTGCGCAGCTTTTGGAATTGGGAATGCGACAGGAAATAAATGCCCGCCAGCGTCGCGATGCTTCAGTATGGTAAAAGAAATAAGGAGATAGTATGTCTGATGTAGCTATGTTGAATCAGGAAATTGAAGCCGGTACGGCGGAACTTGCGCACGAGCAGCTTGCGGTTATTGATTTTAAAATGGTTACCTTTTCGCTTGCCGGAAAAGATTATGCCATTGATATCTTGAAGGTCAAAGAAATTGCGAAAGCGGGTAATTTTACCTTTGTACCGAATACCGCCCCTTTTTTGTTGGGCGTGTACAATTTGCGCGGTGAAATTATTCCGGTCATTGATTTGCGTATCTTTTTTAATATTCCGGTACCGGCTCGAGCAAAAAATCAAGTCGAAAATATGATTATTATCATTGTTAATGATCAGCGGTTTGGCGTCGTCGTTGATAAAATCGACAAAGTGGTCGGTGTTTCTAAAAGCACGATTAAGCCGCCGCATCCAATTTTTGGCGATATCAATATTAAGTACATTCAAGGCGTCGTTGAGAATGCGGGGCTGCTGTACATTCTGCTTGATGTTGACCGAATTTTTTCGACACGGAGCGGAAATAAAAACGAAAATACAAAAACGGTTGCTTCACCATACACGGCTACGGTCACGGCACAAGAACCGCAGCCTGTTGAAAAACGCAGCGGTTTAATGCAGCGTGCAAACGAAAGCCTTGATTTGAGCTTTATCGGGGATACGCTGAAAGTTATGAAAAAATTTTATGCCAGTGCCGTAAACGACGATTGGCTCAAAAAACGGTATGAAATTTGGCAGGATTTGCGACCGGCGGGAAATTTACAAATTCAAAATGAAATTGACGCAAAAGATTTTATGGAAGACTTTATTTCACCGTTTACGGGTGCGTTTTGGAGTGAAGAATACATGAACGCATTTTATAAAGCGCTTCCTGAAAATAATTCACTGGTTATCAATGTCTGGAACGTCGGGTGCGGGGCAGGGTATGAAACCTACAGTTTTGCCGTTATTTTGAAGCTAAAATATCCGAATGCGCGAATACGCATTTACGCAAATGACAATGATTTACTGTTGATTTCGACTGCGTCAATGTTGAAATTCCCGGAAGAACATGTTAACTCGATTTATAAACCGTATTTGGTGAAAGGTGTTGACGGAAGTTATACGTTCAGTAAAGAGATCAAAGATATGATACTTTTTGAGTACCACGACTGCTCACACCAAAATGTGGTTCCCGATGTTGATATTATTTTAGCGCGCGATGTGCTGTCGTTTGTGCCGGTTGATATGCAAAATCACTTGATTAGTGAGTTTAACGAAAGTTTAAAACAGTCGGGTATTGTCCTTTTAGGGCGTAATGAAACCATGCCGAAACAGAGCGGCTGGGCACGATTTAATGAAGGCGATATATTGTTTTTTACAAAAGAATAGCAACAGTGAAGATGTTTTATTTTCACAAAAACTGCAGGAATTCTCTAAAAACCGCAGTTTTTTGAAAATTCCTATAGACAAAAAAGTATAGTTTTAGTATGCTTAATATGAGAAGGAGAAATGCATGCGTGTAGAGTATATTAATCCGTTTACCGAAGCTGCGTACAACATTTTGTCACAGGTGTTAGGTGGTGAAATTAAACGCGGGGACTTGTATTTAAAGTCGAATTGTATGCCGGTTATGGGTGTGGCTGCGATGGTCGGTTTAGCCGGCGATGTTGAGGGACGTGTTCTTTTTGACATGAAGCAGGAAACGGCGTTGAAAATTGCTTCGGCAATGAATTCGGAAGAGTTGACTGCATTTGATGAGTTGGTTCGAGCAACCATTACCGAACTTGCGAATCTCATCACGGCACAAGCGGTTACAAAGTTGCATGATTTAGGATTCCGTTTTGACTTAACGCCGCCGGCTCTTTTTACCGGTCAAAACATGGAAATTTCAAACAATGATATGGAAGCTTTGATTGTCCCGATGGAAGTACCGCAGGGAAGAATCGAAATTAACGTCGCTATCCGTGATAGAGCAAATTAAGAGGTAATGAATTATGATTTCAAAACAGGATTTTCCCAATATTAATGACAAAGCTCCGAGCGGTTTAAAGCCGGATGGAACGCCTTATAAAATTTTGGTTGTTGATGATTCAATCTTCGTTACAAAACAGCTTACTCAAATTTTAACGAGTGAAGGCTATGAAGTGGCTGCAACCGCTCTTGACGGTTTGGAGGCGATCGAAAAGTACAAGCAGCTTTGTCCGAATGTTGACTTGGTGACGATGGATATAACCATGCCCAAGATGGACGGATTGACGTCACTGAGTAAAATCGTTGAATTTGATAAAAACGCTAAAGTGGTGATGATCAGTGCTTTAGGAAAGGAAGAGTTGGTAAAAAAAGCACTTTTGTTGGGTGCAAAAAACTATATTGTAAAACCGCTTGACCGTAAAAAAGTGCTGGAACGCATTGCGAATGTGTTGTCAAAATAACATATTGCTATTTTTTGCCGGTCTTTTAGAAAGATCGGCATTATTTTCTGTTTGTTGATGTACCGATATTTTAATGGTTAAAAACGCTTTTTGAACGTTGTTCCCTTATGTGAGTACACTGTTATGTGTGTTTATCTTGATGGTACATTTTATGAGTGATAATTTTTTTCTAAAAACGACGAAATCGCCGCAGCTTTCTGCTGAACAAAAAAGTGTGCTAAACCGCAAGGGAAATGAATTTTTTAATAGCGGAAACATTGCTATGGCGGCGAAGATTTTTACCGCCACCGGATATTCTGACGGATTAACTCGGGTTGGAGACTTTTACTATAAAAAAAACGATACATTGACGGCTTTGAAGTATTATAAGCTGGCACATAATCACCACAATGTTGCTCTGATCGTTCAAGATATTGCTCATGTGATACAGGTTATGATGAATGAGGAAAAGCAGTGCTAAAAAATCGAGAAGGATTGCAAGACGAAAATCTTGAACCAGATTTGCCTGAATTGGACGTGGTTTTTGATTTTTCGATTAATAATAAATCCGACACCGAAAAAAGTGACGAAGAACGCTTGTTGGAAAAAATATCGGAAATTTCAAAACAGGGCTATGCTTTTTTAAAAGAGCACGACACTAAAAATGCAGTCGTTGAATTTTTGCGTATTTTAGATTTGGATCCACATAATAACTACGCCTTAGTCGGCTTGGGTGATGCCGCACGGAAAGAAAAGAAAACCGAAATTGCAATCGATTATTACAAAGAATGTTTGCACTACCATCCGACGAATAACTATGCGTTGTTCGGACTTGCCGATTGTTATAAAATTCTCCACGATTATGAAAAAGCAATTGAAATTTGGCAGCGGTATTTAAAGGTGGATGATACCAACATTGCTGTTTTGACGCGAATTGCCGATACTTATCGTAAAAATGCTAATTTTGATGAAGCAAAAAAGCTCTATCAAAAGGTATTGGGTTTGAGTGCCGACAATATGTATGCGTTAACCGGTTTGGGGCATTTATACTACGATTTTAAAAAATATCGAGAAGCTTTGGCGTATTGGCAGCGGGTAGTGGAGCTTTCGGTACACCGTGTTGATATCCGTATTTTAACTTCGATTGGAAATTGTTATCGCAAACTGAAAAACTTTGAAAAAGCGTTGCCGTATTTTCTTAAAGCAATCGATCAAGAAGCGGATAATTTTTACGCGCTGTTCGGGATTGCCGATTGTTACCGAGGTTTGGGGCGCCATGATCGGTCTATTATTTACTGGAAAAAAATTTTAGCGCTGGAACCGCAAAACAAAGTAATTTTAACTCGTCTCGGTGATGCGTACCGAAATATCGGTGATTTTGATGAAGCTGAACGGACGTATAACATGGCATTGGATATTGCCTATGATAGCTATGCGGCGTTGGGACTTGCGATTTTGAAAAAGGAAAGGGGTTTATACGAGGAAGCGATTGCGAACTTGCAGTATCTTTTAACGCAGGACAAAAAAAACTACCGCATTTATTTGGAATTGGCAAATTGCTATATAAAAACGGGGGAACGAGATAAAGCTTTGGAAGTATTGGAGCGATTCCGCAAGTTTGACATTCGTAGTTCCTATATTTCGGATTTATATCACCGACTCCGTATTGAAAATCAGCCTTTACCCTTCAGCTAAAACTTATGGAAAAAACAACTATCGATTTATTTTCGACTACCGTCGGCGAGTATGAAAAACGATGTCTCGGCGGTTTTTTGCCGGAAGAACTTACACTTGTATTACCGCAGTTTAAAGCATTCAAGTGCCGTGAAATTTTTAAAAATATTTCAAAGGGAATTTTTGATATTCGTGATTTTACCACATTGCGTTTGGATGAGCGCACGTTTTTACAGGATAATTTTTTTACTTCTTGTACAAAAATACGTGAAACCGAAACTGACAATGACGGAACAAAAAAAATTTCGCTCGAACTTTTTGATAAAAATGTAATTGAAGCGGTTTTACTTACCGACAAACAGGGACGGAAAACCGCCTGTATTTCAAGCCAAGTCGGCTGTCCGCTCGGATGCCGGTTTTGTAAAACGGGTTCGCTCGGTTTTGCGCGAAATTTAATTGCGGCGGAAATAGTCGAGCAGTTTTTTTTGCTGGAAAAAATGAGCGGCACAATTGACAATATTGTGTTTATGGGGATGGGTGAGCCGCTTTTGAATTTGCCGCAGGTGGAAAAAGCAATCAAAATTTTTTCGCATCCGCAAGGGAGAAATTTTTCAAAGCGGCGGATTACGATTTCAACTGCAGGCGTGATTGCGGGAATTGAACAACTCGGCAACGTATTGCCGGAAGTGCGCCTTGCGGTTTCGTTGACGACTGCGAACGAAGCTTTGCGAAAAACGTTGATGCCGATTACTGAAACGAATCCGCTGCCTGCGTTAAAAAAAACATTGCAGCAGTTTTCACAAATTACGAAACGCCGGATTACGCTTGAGCTTGCATTGATGCATGAGGTTAACACGAGTCGCCGATTTTCCGCTGAAGTAGTCGTCTTTGCTCGTGATTTAAACGCTCATGTGAATATCATTCCATGGAATAAAATTCCCGAGCTTGACTTTGAAAGTCCGAGCGAAAAAGAACTACGTCAGTTTGAATCGGAATTAAAAAAGGCGGGTATCAATGTAACGCGGCGAGGGGAACACGGTGCCGATATTTTAGGAGCCTGTGGGCAACTGGGAAAGGTCAAGCTACCGCCTAATAAAAATTAACGCTCGTTCGATAATTATTTTATTTTTTTTAGCGATGAATAGAAATTTTTACGATTATAGTATATAATAGAAAATAATCGCATGGTAATTGGAGTTGATTTTGAATAAAAAGATATCGATTTGTTTTTCGACTATTTTAGGAAATCTTTCAATCGAAAACGAAAGTAAGGCAAATACAAATGCATATAATACTTTTTTTTCAAATCTTTATGCAACAAAAGTGCCTGTTTCCGTTCATTTAACCGGTAGTTTTTTGCAGATGCTCCAAAATAAAGATCAGGCGTTTTATGATATTATCAAAGAATTAGTAGAAAAAGAACAAGTCGATCTTATCGGCGGTGCCTATTATTCACCGCTTTTTCCTCTTTTGAGTTCGGTTGACATTGTCAGTCAAATTGATATGTATGTTACCGCGTTGCGGAAACTTTTTTCGATACGGTCAAAATCGGTGTTTTTACCGTTTTCGGCATGGAATTCTTCGCTGGTTACCGCATTGAAAAAAAGCGGTACCGTTGATTATTGCTTGCTTGACAGTAGGCTTTTTTTGCGGCATGCACTTTCGCCCTTTTCACCGATTTGCATGGAAGAAGCGGGAAAGGTAATCACTGCCGTACCGTATATGCAGCATTGCGAAATAACAGAAACTCCGCATGAGTTTTATCAACGACTGATCCAACGGTACGAAGCTGATTCCGAAAGTGTGATTGCCGTTATTTTTCTCCCTTACATGGAATTATCAAAAATCCTTGCAAGTGAGCGGAATGATGGAAAATCGTGGCTTGATGAGTTTATTGAAGTTGCTTCGGCGAATGAAAATAGTGAAATTACGACGATTAGCCGGAGCTTAAAAGATAAAAAAATTTTTCCGGTATCTTTCATTGAACCGAACATCGTCACGGAAGCGGGTATACAAAATTCTTCGGTGAAAAAACTTATTTTAAAACATACGTTTGCTTATAAAATGTACAAAAAAGTGGTGTACGTTTCGGTTTTAATCAATCAAATACGTGGGGACAAACAACGGAAGTTATCCGCTTCACAGTATTTGTGGAGAGCGCAAAATGCGGTATTCTTTTTAAAAGGTGCGTTGCAGCCGATTGAAAACCGCTCTTTGATTTTCGACTTTTATAAAAATCTTTTACTTGCCGAAAAAGCTTCTCGTGATTCGAAGTTTACTGATTCGTTGGTAGCCTTTGATTTTAATCTGGATGGGGTAGGGGATTATATTTCGCAAACTAAAAATTTAAATGCGTATATTGATTCAATCGGCGGAAAAATTGTTGAGTATGATTTTTTACCGGCGAATAAAAATTACTGTGCGTTGCCTTTTGCCGAAGCTGTTTTGTTTGTTGATTATTTTGCCCACGATGATGAAATAAAAACTATTTTTGATGCTCCGCCGAAAGCTTGTTTAGGAAATGTTTTTTATCAAACAGTAAAATGTTCGGTTCTTAAAAAGACACTTCTGTTAAAAGCTGTATACCTGTTTGATCAAAACCCGCTCAGCCTAAAAAAGAATTTTACTTTTAACGGCGATTTAATCAGCGTGCAGTATATTGTCAAAAATGAAGGCACGAATCCAATCGTTTCTTTTTTTGTTTCTTGCTTGGATATCGCGCTGGGAAAATCGGGAAATACTGTTCCTTCTATGATGGTGTATGCCCAAAATACAAAGCGGGAAACCGGCATTGAAAGTACTGCAACTGAAAATATTACTTGGCTGCAATTAAACGATGCGGAAGGAAAAACAAAAATTAGTATTTCAGCGAACGAGAATATTCATTTGAAATTATTGCCGGTGCGGGATAAAGCCGAAAACATCATCGGTGCAAAACTCTATCTTTACTGGAAGCTCGCTTTGCAGGCAAACGGTGAATCCGAAAAACTGATCACCGTGCATACGGAAAGAATCAAGCGATAGTACCCTTGACGAAATCCGTCGATGCGAATGTCTATCTTTTGTGTTGCTTGCATTTGCAGCTTTTCGCCTGTAAAACGGGTAGCTGTATACGGTAAGGCTTTGTAGGCGAAAGGTGAGCACTGATTAATTCAATCGAGAATTACGGTGGTCTTTCATGACCTTAAAAACCGGCATCAAGTCTTTAATCAGCGTTTCTTTAAGAGAATGTCTTGCGGCGTATGCGGCAATAAAATTTTACAAGTGAATGTCGAGATTATCCATATCAAGCTGCGTGATGCGTTCAAAATAGGATTTTAGCTCAAGATTTTTATCCCACTTTTCCTGCGGATATGCGCCGTATCGCGTTTTCACATCGGTCATCCGTGTAATAATATCCGTAGAATGATCCGGAAGGGCGAGGCTGTCGCATAACTGAATGAGCCTATCGTAATCGGTATATGTAAACACTTGTAATAATTCCGCCGTACGCTTCAAGTCGCTATCGCTTACATCCCTTTCGCCTATGTAATGTTCAATATTTTTAATGGGAAATGAGTGAGTGATGCATATCTGCGCCGCTTCGTCGTACTGCAATGCGATAAGGAAGTCGTATCCCCGTATAATGTGTGCAAAGCATGAAACCCCATCTTGCCTTCCGATATCGTGAAGTAAACCGAAAATATACGCCTTTTCGGCGTTTAAGTGCGGACAGCGACTTGCAACTTTATACGCACATTTAGCGGTGATAATCGAATGATTTTTCCATTTTCCGGGATTTTTTAAAAAACCGCTTTCCAATAAAGTCATAGCTTGTTCTTTTGTCGGTATCATGATGCTATCATATCGAATATAAAACCAAAGTGCAAGAAGTCCCAGGCGCGTTTTATCGAAAATTATCGGTACTTTAAAACAAAAAAAGGCTTTGCATAATATTATACAAAGCCTTTTTCCGAAATCGCGTAAATTTAGTTATTGACGCGTTCTTGATATTCGTTGGTTTCCGTGTTCACTAAAATCCGTTCTCCTTGTTTGATAAAGAGGGGAACGCGTACGGTTAAACCGGTTTCCGTTACAACGGGTTTCGTCGCACCTGATACGGTGTCGCCTTTAATATAGTTTTCGCTTTGTTCAACGACAAAAATCATCTTCGGCGGGATTTTCACATCAATCGGATCATTTTCCCACACTAAAATTTCGTATTCATCACCTTCACGCAAATAAAATTTTTTGTCGCCGATTATATCATTCGGAACCGCAATTTGTTCAAACGTCTCTACATCCATAAACATAAATGATTCGCCGTCTGCATATTGATATTGTCCTTTATGAGTGTCAACAACCGCGTCTTCAACCATATCGGCAGTTTTGATTGTTTGCGTTAAAACGGAACCGTCTCGCAAACTTTTCATTTTGACGCGCGCAAATGCTGACCCTTTGCCGGGACTGACAAACTCCCGTTCAACAACTAAATAAGGGGTGCCTTTTGATAATAAAACCGTACCTTTCGCGATATCGCCGCCACGTACCATAAATCCTCCGAGTTTGAGCCATGCAGGGATCGAACCTGCGACCCACAGATTAAGAGTCTGTTGCTCTACCAGCTGAGCTAATGGCCCAAAATCACATAAGTGAATATTAGTATTATATCAAGCACCGGATAAAAAGTCAAGCCGTTTCGTAAATTTTTTTTAAAATTTGAAAATTGCAAGTAGTATTGCCCATAAAATTTAAGTTTTATAGCATTTTTTGT
>CALDWC010000184.1 GCA_937923945.1 uncultured Treponema sp. | reverse complement strand
TTTGGTAAATAATTTTAATTATTTGGCAAATATTTGGAGGAAATGCGGTAAAAATCGTGTGAGGCATACATATATTTTTTACCGAATGAGGCAATTTTGCTGCACGGTGATATTGCATAAAAACGGTATTTATGATAGCAGAGAGAAACACCGATTAAAGGTTTTACACCATTAACAGCATTTCTCTATTGTTTCTCAATATTCAGTAAAACAATAGTAGATTCTGAATATTTTTGAAAGATGCCCTCAATTCTCGATTGAATGAAGCAGTGCCTCCTATTGTAGATTAAGCTGTGGTTGTAATAGCATAAGATTTTGCTGTATTTCGTTTTGTAGAGCCGTCCACTCTTCTTTTTTTACGCTGAGAACGTTGAGTTTTTCTTCCGGCAGTTCAAAAAGAATCGGCGTTTCTTTGTTGACATATATTGTTGCGTCGGTGCCGATGCGCATCGTTTCTGCAGGCTTATCTTCATGTTGAAAATTCATCAAAACATTATCAACCTTGTAGGTTATTGCATTATGCGTTTTTTGAACGTTACCGACTGCGGACAACGTTACGTTTGTAAAAAACTCTTTGACGTGAATCGGATCAACCGTGTTGCTTTTACCGAAATCGGGTGCTTCCACAATAGATATATCGGTGCGAAAGTTGTCGGTTGACTTTGAAGTGTCCGCAACAAAATTAACATTCATGGTTAGTTTTTTCGCACCATCTTGATTGACTATATTCGTAAAAAGCGTAATATCGGCTTTTCCTTTTTCATAGGTTCCTTTCAAACCGAAAGAAAGGGTAAGACGGGATAACGATGCTATTTCTTTCACTTCAGTTGGGTACGATACGGTAAAAATACAATGAGTAAGCGGGTTGCTGTAGTCGATTTCAGCGCTTACTTTTATTACTTGATTGTTATCATATTCGTAACGATAGTCGGTTTTTTCAACCAATCCGTTTTTTATAACGAGTTCTGAAATCGCTTTTCCACGCACCGGTTTTTCAAGTGCTTCTTTTATTTGGTTTTCCAATTTTGAGAATTCTTCTTCCGGTAGTATTTTTTTATATAATTCAATAAGCGCATTCACACGGGAATCATTTTTTAAAATATCAAAAAAATCTTTTTGAGCTTGGCGTAGATTTTCCGCGTCCATTTCAATCGTGTATTGATCTCCGTTTTTTTGTATATTCGATTTTTTATAAAGTGTGCGTGTTACTTTATCCAAACGTTTTCTTGTGTTTTTATCAAGTCTCAATGTCTGCAGTTTTTTTAACTGATCGTAGGATAATGAAAACTTAAAAAGCGCTGCGAAGTTTTGCGGTACCATAAGTGCCAAAGCTTTTCCCACATCGGAAGGCTTGATCGTGAATGTTTTTTGCAGCAGCAGCGGGGAAGCCGCTTCAATATTCGTATTGCTTATTTTGAAAAGGACTGCATCAGTTTCCGGTTTTCCTTTGAGAATATTTTTTAATTTATATGAATAACGAAATTCCTTTTTATTGGTGTCATCAACAAAATCCGCTTTCAAACCGATTTTATTGGTGATTATCAAACGCATAAATTCCGGAAGCGGTTCATTTTTGGGGGATTGAAAATCCGTGATGGTAAAATCGTATCCTGCCGAACCGGAATTTTGAGTGCTTTTGTACATAAAAAAATCATCGGCGAAATTTTTCCATTCGCTGATTAATTTTTCATTTGAGTTTTTTTGTGCTTTAAAAATAATATCCGCATCGCTGCGTTTGCATGAAGTAATGCACAGAATTGCCGTTACGATAACTAACAACATTTTGAATTTTTTCATTGCTCTCTCCTTGAACCGCAACTGCTGCCGCGGTTAATTGTATTATAATGAAAGTAGAAAAATAAAGCAATGCGTTTTGTAGGCTTTTGATACCTCCAAAATAAGAAAACGATAGAATCATTTCTATATTTATTACGCGATTAAATGTTTTTTCGTCCGAACAGTTTTTTGATAAAGTTGACCAATCCGCCGTTTTCGTCGTATCCGGTTTTTTCCAAGCGGTACACGATGTGCCGAATGCAGGCGCTTGCTTTTGATTTCGGAGCGCTGACGTAAAACGGAGTTTGTTTTAAAACCGCCTGTTCAACGGCGCTGTCATTGTAAATGAATCCCAGATACTCAATTTTCAAATTCAAAAACTGCGATGCAATTTGCACCATGCGATCGGCAATTTTTTTACCGTCGCCGGAGTTATTAACTCGATTGACAATCAGTTTTAGATTAATGTCAATGTTGTCAATTTCCGTCGCAATGATTTTAATAATTCCATACGCATCGGTGATTGCCGTTGGCTCTGCAGTGGTAACGACAATCACTTCGTCCGCAGCAACCAAAAAAGAAATAACATTCTTTGAAACGCCCGCGCTCGTGTCAATGATAATAATATCGGCTTCCGCCAAGGTGTACATTTCCTTGATGAATGCAGTCCGTTCCTCTTCCGTCATATTTGCGATTTTAGAAAAACCGGAAGCCCCCGCAATCAGCTTAATACCGTAATTCGTCGGGATAATAATATCCGCCATGCTTTTTTGGCGTTTAATAACGTGGTATAAATTGTACTGCGGAATAATGTTCAGCATCACGTTAACATTTGCAAGACCAAGGTCGGCATCAATAACAATAACTTTTTTTCCCATGTTTGCATAAGCGATTCCCAAATTCGTCGCAATATTCGTTTTGCCGACTCCGCCTTTTCCGCTCGTAATTGCAATAATTTTTGTTTTTCGCTGCGGCGGAATAACGCGTTCCGAATAATTTTCCCGCATCAACATTTTCAGCTCTTGGGCTTGATCTTCCATAACTTAACTTACTCCGATATCATTATCGAACGATTTTGCCGTCATATTAAGGCTTTTTTCGGAGCGTGATTTCGATTTTTATCGGAGTATAATTCTTCTATGGTTCGATTATACTAATAAAGGTAAATTGAAAAAAAGTGGAGAATGCTCCCACCCAGCACGAAAAGGTGCCAAATACTGTGCATCCATTTTATCTTTTTCAAACCGTAAAACACACAGCCAATTGTGTATACCACACCGCCCCATACCAAAAACCGAAACGAAAGCGGCGACATCACTGTTTTCAGTTCTCTCGTTGTACTCATGATAAGCCAGCCCATAATGATATACATTATCGTGGTGACCAATCGTGCTTTACGTCCGAACACCGCATACAGCACAATGCCTAAAACTGCAAGTCCCCAGATGATTCCGAAAATTGTCCATCCCACCCAGCCTTTTAAAACGCTCAAACAGTACGGCGTATACGTTCCCGCAATTAAAATAAAAATCGATGCATGGTCGAAAACTCCGAATACATTTTTTGCCCCCGCCGGCAAAGCATGATACAGGGTTGAAGCGAGATACAGCACAATCAACGATACGCCGAAAATAACGTATGACGTAACGGAAACATCGGGACGGGATGCCGCCCGGACACTCAGTAAAACCAGCGCCGCAACCGCAAGTCCTGCACCGATTCCGTGTGTTACCGAATTTGCAATTTCTTCCCCGATAGAATACCGTAATTTTTCTTCTTTCGTTATTGTATCGGAATTAGAGATATTTGTTTTCATATTTTCTTTGACAGACGTTTTAAAAAAGAGTTGCATGAAATTTTTAAGGGTAACTATCATCTGCGATGTTATTGTTCCCAAAATCCGAGCGTGCTCAGTACGACTGCGGTGCTTGTTGTTATTGCGGTTTCCGTTTTTAAAATACGACTTCCCATCGAACAAGCTTTGAAGTGATTTTCTGCAAATAAAGTTCTTTCGTCGGCAGTCCACCCGCGTTCATTTCCGATTGCTAAAAAAATTTTTGCTCCGGTGTTTAATTTTTGTTTTTGTAAAAAAGGATGGATCGGTTGTGCCGTGTCTGTTACATCCAAAATTATTTTTAAATCCGAATCCGTAAAACGAGTTTCAGTAAAAAAGTGTTTTATACTGCGATATACTTTTACCTGCGGCAGCAGTGTACTTCCCGCTTGACTTGCACCGTCAATTAAAAACTTTTGCATTTCGGTTTCACTCGCTAAATCCGATTGGAGGTATGATGCTTCGCCTAACTCGGTCGGTACTAAATGAAACTTGGAAACGCCCAATGTTGCAATATCTTTTAAACAGCGTTTGAGTTGTATCGGGCGTGGAAAACCGACAATGAGCTCAACGGGAAAAAGAAAATCAGAGCGGTTTGCCGCCGGCGTAAAGTGAAAGCGAAATTCGTCTTCGGAAAATTCCAAAACGGTTCCTATGCCTTTTTGTTCGTTGATAAAACCTGCTTTAAATGATGAGCCGCATTGTAATTTTAAAATTTTTTTCGCATGGTGGTAACGGGTATCGGTGTGTTTGAAAAAAAACGTTTGTGTGTTTTTATCGGCGCAATCGGCATCGGAGAAAAGGATTATATTCATATCGATTAAGAATACCATAAATTGAAAATTTTTTTAACCGTAGCTGAATAATTGAAAGTCTTTCGTTCGAATATTAAATAATCAATATTTTTCAAAAGTATGGATTTTTTCATAAAAAAATGTTAGCATGCTAAAACGGCAATATTGCGACGTGTTGTAATATTCGTGATATCCGTTTCCTTAAGGAGGCACTGATTAATTCAATCGAGAATTAATCAGTGCCCACCTTTAAAATCTATTGTTTCGTAAATGTTCAGAATCTACCTTATTATACTGAACATTGAGAAACAATTAGGAAACGCTGTTAAACGGCGTCAAGCCTTTAATCAGCGTTTCCTTAAAAATGGCGGTTTACTAAATTATGGAAAAAATCGTGTTAGGTTTAGGTTCAAATGTCGGAAATAGCTTGGAGTATCTTCGAAATGCAGTTGCTGCGCTTTCGCTATTCACCAAAAATGTACGCATTTCTTCCGTGTACAAAACGAAACCGCAGGATTATACTGCGCAAGACGATTTTCTCAATATGGTGTTTACCGCCGATTATGACGGAACGCCGGAATCGCTTTTAGCTCAAACGCAAAAAATTGAGCGGCAAAACGGGCGCGATCGTTCCAAGCAAATTACAAAAGGACCGCGCACCCTTGATATTGATATATTGCTTTTCGGGGAACGAACCGTGCAGACGCTGCAGCTGACCGTTCCGCATCCGGCAATGAAAAAAAGGCAATTTGTTTTAATTCCTTTGCTTGAGGTTCTGCCCGATTATGCCGAACCTATAAGTAAGGTGTCGTATCGTTATTTTCTGGACGAACTTGCCGACCAGGGCGTTGAAAAATTTTGTTCCTTATAACCTTAATATAATAGGGATTTTTCAACGGGGAAAAAGATGCGGAATACCGTGAAAAGGGATTGTATGGAACAGGAAAACAAATGTGCTGAAAAAGTTATTTCAAACACGGAATTTAAAACCGAAAAATTTGAAGGTCCGCTTGACTTACTTTTGTTTTTAATTAAAAAAAACGAAATAAACATATACGATATTCCGATTGCGGAAATTACCGAGCAGTACATGGAATATTTGGATTATGCAATTTCACCGGAGTTGGAAAATTTAACGGAATTTTACGCGATGGCTGCAAATCTTTTGTACATAAAAAGCGCGATGCTTTTGCCCGTCGAAGTCAGTTTGGATGACGATGACTTTGAAGACCCGCGTCAAAATTTGGTTGACCAGCTCATCGAGTATCAAAAGTATAAACAGCTTTCCGTCTTGATGGAAGAACGCGAAGGCGAAACGGAATGGTTTTTTGAGCGGAAAAAATTTCAGGAGCAGCTGCCCTTCGATGAAGACGATTCGTGGCAAAAGCTGGATACGTGGCAGCTTCTCACGACTTTTTCGCGACTCATCTCCGGTTACACAGGCGAACAAATTTTAAGCATTTATGAAGAAGTTTCCGTCAACGAAAAAATTACGCTCATTGACGAGATTATAAGCGAAAAAGGGGAGTGCCTCTTTTCCGACTTAATCACGCGCACGGGAAATTTGCTGGATGTGGTGTGTGCGTTTATGGCTGTTTTGGAAGCAGTAAAGTTCAAAATGATAAGCGTATGGCAGCATACTATGTTCGGTGATATAAAATTAAAAGCCTATGAAAAGCCTGCGTCGCTTGATACCGAGCATCCGAGCGAAACGTAAATCAAGTTTCGTTTTTTCGTGTTTAAAGCGGAAAGGTGAACTATACGCAGGAAAATATTACAAGGAATATTTTAATTTATGGAAGAAGAAATAAATCTGGAAAAAGAAACAGCCCTTATCGACGCGGTGTTATATTTGGAAAGTCAGCCGGTCAGTGAAGAAAATCTTGCAAAGTATTCGGGGCTTTCGCCGGATATTGTACAAAAATGTATCGAAAAATTGCAGGAAGAATACGCACAAGCGAACCGCGGCATTGAGCTTGCCCAAATTTTAGGCGGCTGGGTGATTGTCCCTAAAAAAGAATTTTGGGAAGTTTTGAAAGACCGCTACGGCAAAAAAAATGAAACAAAACTTTCGCGCGCCGCCATGGAAACGTTGACGCTTATTGCGTACAAACAACCGATTACCAAAGCGGAAATCGAAGCGATTCGCGGAGTTTCTTCGGATACGATGGTGCGCCTTTTGATTGACAAAGAGTTGGTGAAAGAAGTCGGTAAAAAAGATTCGCCCGGTAAACCGATGATGTACGGCACGACCAAAAAGTTTTTAGCCGTGTTTCAGCTGAACAGTATTGCCGATTTGCCAAAGCCTGATCAAAATGAAGTTGAACGTTTTGAGCTTGCGCGATAATTGATACGATGATAACTTCAAAGAAGGTAAATCAATGGATTTTATATTAAAATTTTTAGCCGGTATTTTTATCGGTATCGCAAATGTGATTCCCGGCGTTTCAGGCGGCACTATCGCCGTCATATTACATGCCTACGAAGACCTTTTAACGCTCACGTCGCTTGAGATAAAAAAAATACGGAGTCGACTAAAACCGCTTGCCGGTTTATGTTTCGGAATGATTGTGGGAATCTTGGTTTTTGCAAAAATATTTACCATTATCTATGAAAAATTTCCCATATATACAAACTTCTTTTTCATCGGTATTATTTTGGGAAGCATTCCTTTTTTGTTTCAGCTTGTTAAAAACGCATCGGCGGAAAAAACCGGTTTTCGCGTTTTTCCGTTCATTGCATTTGCCGTCACTTTTTTGTTGATGCTCATTCTTTTTATTGCAAAACGAAAATACGGTGATATGCAAAACAGCGTCTTGGAATTAAATTTCACGCAAGGCGTGATTCTTTTTTTTGTCGGAATTATCGGAGCCATTGCAATGCTCATACCGGGGGTTTCAGGTTCGTTTGTGCTTTTGATTTTAGGCTATTACGAAACGGTTATCCGTGCCGTTTCTAATTTCCAAATTCCGGTTCTGGCAATTTTCGGTTGCGGAGTTCTCGTCGGCTTGGTTTTCGGTTCGCGTCTTCTCATGCGGATACTCAAAACGCACGGCGCGATAATGTACGCAGGAATTTTTGGGTTGGTACTTGGTTCGATTTTACAAATTTTTCCGGTTGTAACACAAACCGTTCCCGGATACGTGATTTCGGCACTCTGTGTCATTGCCGGCTCTGCATTGATTTTCGGTTTTACCGAAATGAGCGGAAATAGTTTACGTGCCGAATGAAAACAAAATCGGACACCGTAAGGAAACGCTGATTAAAGGCTTGACGCCGTTTAACAGCAACTTTGCGAAGCAAAGTTTTTTGCAAAAGCAAAGTATCTCCTTCATTGTTTCTCAATGTTCAGTATAAGTTACTCTGAACATTTGCGAACAATAAATTTTAAAGGTGGGCACTGAAAAGTAGTCTCGAAAAACATCAGTTTTTGAAAGATGCCCTCAATTCTCGATTGAATTAATCAGTGCCTCCATAAGGAAAAAAAATGCAGCAGTATAATGAATTTTTAGGACTGTGCCCGATCGGGGCGGAAGTTTCTTTTAACAACGAATTAAAACTCAACGGATTTGTACTCAGCGAAAAGTTTCCCGGACGGCTTTTTTTTAAGGTGTCGGATTCGACGGAAATGGAAAGCAATAGCAGTTTTTCGAGCGCCAGCGGCGCTCCGCAGTCAGAAACGGGAAGCAGAAAACCGAAACGTCGCATTGTGATTAAAAACTTTTCGCGTGTTGCCGGAGATTCGACATCCGCAAACGAGAGCACTTCGGAAAGCGTGGGCGTAAAAACGAACCGGTCTGCAACTGAAAAAAACAAAATCGGAGAAAAAGCGGCGACGGTAGATGGTTTACGTTATGACACACGTGCGAACGGCAGTTCGCGGGAATGCACTTTGGTGAAATCGCTTATGCGGGCGAATCTGAAATTGCGGCTTACCGACCGAATCGGATTGGTCGTTGCAAAATTTCCGTGCGAAAATTTTGATGATTTGTTTGAAGGTACGGCAGCCGTTGATTGGACGGATTTTTTTTGCGAAGATTCGAAAATCGTAGTGGAAAAGGTGAGTTCGTCGCATTCAAAGTTGGCGTCCGAGCGGGCGATTCAAAGTGTGGCGGCAAAGGCGATTTATAAAAGGCTTTGTGCGGCGTGGCATGTGAACAGTTTGCGCGAAACGGGCGAGCAGTTTTCGGTGAGGGTGTATCTTGACAACGATGTTGCGTCGGTAGTTTTGGATACATCGGGAGAACCGCTCCATAAACGGGGTTACCGGCAGATGGGCGGAATTGCGCCGATTCGGGAAACGGCGGCGGCGCTACTGCTGCAGTTGATGATGTGGAAACGAAAGATGCCGCTTCACGATCCTTTTTGTGGGTCGGGGACGATTCCGATTGAAGCGATGCTGTACGCGCACAATGTTGCGCCGGGACTTTTGCGTGAGTTTGATTTTCAAAAGTTTGCACTTTTTCGCGGGGCGGAATTTCAGGATATGCTTGAAGCGGAAAAAGCAAAAGCGGTTGCCGATATTCAAACCGGAAACCTCGTCCGCATTACGGGGTCCGATATTGACGATCGGGCGGTTTCACTTTCGCTCGCAAATGCGGAAAACGCCGCTGCGTTGACGGAGGCGGTTATGCGGCACTTCGGGCGAAGCGAAAAATTGACGCGTCCCGATTTTGTGCAGGCGGATATTGCCGAGCTTGCAGCTCCGTACCCGGACGGTTTACTTTTGGGAAATCCGCCGTACGGAGAACGCTTGGGCGATGAAACCGAAGCCTTTGCCGTATATCGGGAAATTGCCGAAACGGTGCGAGAGTTTCCCCGCTGGCAAAAAGCTTTTATCACGAACAAAGTTGAGTTTCCCGCGGTGGTACGGGAAATTATCCGCGGACAGCGATTCCGCGAACACGCGATTAAGTACGGCAAGCTGGAAACCGTGCTGTACGAATTTCGGTGAACGGGAAAGTTGCAATAGATTCGCTTGTCTTTAGCGCGTCCGGCAACCGTCGTTGCAAATTCATTTATGTCATCAATGCTGCAAATAGAATACCGTGTTTTTTTATATTTTTTCGTTTCGCGACTCTAATTTTCCACCATTCAAAAAGTGAGAATACCTGTTCATTTTTTATCTTAAAACCGATTAATATTAGTTGTGTGCATATATTTGCGTCTAATACGAGCATTACTTTGTTTTTTATTGTAATAACTTAGATTCCATACCTTATCTTTATTTAGCCCTTGACTTTATTTTTTTTTTTCGTAAATTTAATCAAAAATCATAATAGGAGGATTTTATGAAATTCCGAAAAAAATTTTTTATGCCGGTAATTGCAGTATTTGCTGTAATTATGTCATGTAAAGGGCCGGCAGGACCTGCCGGAGCACCCGGGACTGCCGGAGTACCCGGTTCAGGCGCTCCGAAGGAAGTGACGCTGACCGTTACGGTAAAAGGCGACGGAGCGGTTACAATCGGCGATAAAACGATTACCGAAACCGAAACAGCCAAAATTACCGTATTAAACGGCGACTCGGTAAGCTGCGAAATAAAAGCGGCTGCGGATAGTTTAATTAATACCGCTTTGAATAATTACTCGGAGCTGAAAGCTTCCGACGGAGAAGCGCTCTATCGAAAAGAGAAAGATACGATAAAATTCCCGGTAAACGGCACTTCAAACTTGACGGTGTTTTTTGCGAAGGAAGCGGATCTTGCAAAAGAGCAATGTGTCGTAACCTTTCGAGCAGCGAATAAGTTCGGTTCGGTAGAATCGAGTCGGCTCATTAACGGTGAAAAGCATACCGTGCGGACAAACCCGGGAGCAGGTGAAGCCATAACCGTACCGAAAGGCACGGAAGTAACATTTACCGCAATACCGAAAAGCGGCTTTGTCTTTGATGGGTTTACCGATACGGAGGCAAATGCGCTTACTGCAACATCGGCGGAATCCTATACAATAAGCATAAAACAATCGTTTGGCATTTTGGCAAAGTTTAAGGGTTCGGGAAACAAAAAGAAAATTGTTTTCAGAATGAGCAACGGAGGGTCTTTGAGCTACAAAATCGAAACCGGTGCCGATACTCCGGTGCAAAACGACGGAGAGGAAATATGGGTAGATCAGGGGGACAAAATCACTGTTACGGCAAAGGTTGAGGATATAACGAAAGGAACCGTATCACAGAAATTCGGTATCTATGATGCAAGCAAGAAACTCAACAGCGAAAACGTTTCATCAGGTGCTCATGAGGCTACTGCTACCTACGCTGTGCAAGAGGACGCCGAAGTTCGTGCGGACTTTATCTACAGCTATAAGTATAAAATTACAACCGGTGCAAACGGAAAGGTTGCGATAACACAAAACGGCACAAATGCACAAACGGTTCCTGCAGCTCAAACTGATCGTGAGGTGACGGTTACCGGACCGAAAGGTTCTTCCGTTGAAATCAGCGCAGAAAGTGTCAATGCAACGGGGCAAAAGTATCTTTTTGACAAATGGACAAGCAGCGGCAGCGATACCGATTTTAATAATGTGATCACGGCTCTGAACGAAAAACCGCTTGATGAAAGAACGAAAATCCTTACCAAGCTGGATAACGATAGAGAAATTACCGCAAACTTTATTGAAGCTTATGATGTAAGTATCACCAACAATACCGACCAGAAGGCAAAAGGGGTATTGAAATTCCAATACGGCAAAGAAACTGAAGTTGACGTTGCAAGCGGCAAAACGGAAACTCGTGTCGTACCGAAAGGTGATCTCACCATAAAGGCAGTGCAGGATGCAAGCGACGGATACATTCCGTATGAATGGAAAGAAAAAGTTGGTACTGATTATAAGCCTATTGAAAATACAACATACAAAAAAGACTACTCGGTACCTATTAGCAGCAACAAAGATTTCAGTGTTTCTTTTGTGCAGCGCTATGCTATCGATAATAATGCTGCCTTACACATTGCACATCCGAAAGATGCAGACGGAAATATTGTGCCCGATACGGAAGCGACCGAACTTATTATCCCTGCAACGGTAAACGATGTGGACGTTAAAGCTATTGCAGGTAATGCGTCTGGCAAGAAGGGTGTTTTTGAAGGCTGGACAGAGTTGAAAAAAGTTACTTTCCCTGAGACTTTAACAACAATCGGAGCAAGGGCATTTGCGGGCTGTACGAATTTGACGGACTTTCCGAAAGACTGGCGCGTAACAACGATTAACGGCAATGCATTTGACGGCTGTACTGCGCTGAAGACGCTGGAATTACCGGCAACTTGTACAACAATTCAGGGAGAAGCGTTTAATAACTGTAGCGGTCTTAGCACGGTTACATTCAATAATCCAAATTTAGCCGGCATTAACTTTAGTTATTTAGCATATAAAAGTGCATTTACGGGCTGTACTGAGATTTCAACTATTAACTTTAACGGTGATGGCATTTTCAGTATTGGTGGTACTACTACTATTACTACTACTCCTCGTAGAATACATATGCTATTTCCAAGTGCCACTACAAAACTGACGACGGTGATTTTCGGTGATGGTATTACCGGAGTTGCCGGTAATACGCCGTATTTCCAGGGGTGTACCGCTCTTGAAACGGTTAACTTGGGTAAACACAATATAGGCTACAACGGCAAGCTTCCTGATAGTATATTCAACGGCTGTACAAATTTGAAAAAGATCGAGTTTTCCGATGAATTAACGGAACTAGGTACGGGAGCATTCTCAGGCTGCAAAGCATTGAAGAGTATCAGCATACCGAAAGGGGTAACGACTTTACCTGCGAACGTATTTAAAGACTGTGAAGCTTTAACTGAACTAGACTTGCGGAATGTGACCACGATAGCAAGTGGCGATGTGTTTTCCGGCTGCACCAGTATTACAAAGCTGATTGTAAATCAAGGGGTGAAAATTACAGCACTCATTGCAAACAATTTGAAAAATTTGATCGGCTTAAGCACGATTGAAGTACAAACGGCAGCAGATGTTAGCGAAAAACAAACGCTTGCCGTCAATCTCAGTACTCTTTGCGGAGATGCTGTTCGAGGAAACATTACTTCAATTGTAATCGGTGACAAGGTTGCTATTCCGACTGGAACTTCCTTAAGCGCTCTTAAAAACTTCAAAAACGAAGAACTGAAGTTCAGCGTTCCAAGTGAGGAATGGAAAACGGCTCTTGTGGATGAAGGTATCGATGCTGCAAGGGTTAGCGTTCAATAAATTTGACCGTAAGATAAGCGCTTGATAAAAGCGTTTGTCTTGGACTGAACAAGAAGCCCCGATTTGTGATACAAATCGGGGCTTCTTTATTGAAAGTGTTTTCAAATTCTATCGCCGATGCTCTAGGAAACGCTGATTAAAGGCTTGCCGCCGTTTACTGGCAACTTTGCTTCGCAAAGTTTTTTTGCAAAAAGAAAGTATCTCCTTTATTGTTTCTCAATGTTCAGTATAAGTGACTATGAACATTTTCGAAACAACGATTTTAAAGGTGGGTACTGAAAAGTAGTCTCTAAAAATCTAACCCGAGTTTTTGAAAGATACCCTCAATTATCGATTGAATTAATCAGTAGCGTTCTTACATACTATATAGTGCCTCTCTTAAGCACTGCACAGTGGCAGTTTATAGTACTATAAAGCCACAGTGTGAAGTACTATAAAATGGCTGTATGAAGCGCTATACAGTGCCTCCTTATGTTACATAAATGTAAGTGTGGATTTTTTTTTGTATTTGTGTATACTCTACTCCGATGTACGATCAGAAAAAAATACGCAACTTTTGCATTGTAGCACATATTGACCACGGAAAATCGACACTCTCCGACCGCTTAATTGAAAAAACCAGAGCGGTTTCGGAGCGATTGCAGCGGACGCAGATGACCGATAATATGGATATTGAGCGAGAGCGCGGCATTACGATTAAAAGCCAAGCGGTAACCATTTCCTATACTGCGCAGGACGGAGAGCAATATCAGCTCAATTTTGTTGATACGCCCGGTCACGTTGACTTTTCTTATGAAGTTTCACGGGCGATTGCTTCCTGCGAAGGGGCGCTTTTGCTCGTGGATGCAACGCAAGGCGTGGAATCGCAAACGCTTTCAAATATGTATTTAGCTTTGGAGCATGATTTAACCATTCTTCCGGTGATAAATAAAATCGATTTACCGGCGGCGGATATTGAAGCGGTGAAACACCAAATCGATAACGAACTCGGTTTGGACAGCGATACGGCGATTGCGATTTCGGCAAAAACGGGACAAAACATTGATGCGCTTTTTGAAGCGATTGTTCAACAGTTTCCGCCGCCTGCAGGAAACCCAAATACGGAACTCAAGGCGCTGATTTTCGACTGTCACTATGATGTATATCGCGGTGTGATTGTGCATGTGCGCGTATTTGACGGCTGCATAAAAACCGGTATGACCGTTCGGTTTATGAACAGCAAGAGCGAATACAAGGTTGAAGAAACCGGCGTTTTTGTTTTAGGTCTCGTAAAAAATGAAGGTCTTTATGCCGGTGAAGTGGGTTATATTATTGCGGGTATAAAAACCGTTTCGGATGTGGCAGTCGGGGATACGGTAACCGACGCGGAATCTCCTTGCGATGCACCGCTGCACGGTTTCAAAGAAGTGAAACCGGTTGTGTTTTCTTCGATTTATCCGATGGACACGAACGACTATGAAGAATTACGGGATGCTTTTGAGCGTTTAAAACTAAACGATGCGAGTTTAACCTACGAAAAAGATTCGTCCGTTGCGTTGGGAAATGGCTTCCGCTGCGGTTTTTTGGGGTTGCTCCATTTGGAAATCGTTCAGGAGCGGTTGGAACGAGAATTTAATCAATACGTGATTTTTACGTCTCCGTCAGTGCGGTATTCGTTAACGCTGCAATCCGGTGAAACGATTATTTGCGACAATCCGGCGGATTATCCCGATCCGGCAACTATCGTTCGGGCGCAGGAGCCGTATATCAAAGCGTCTATTATCACACCGACAACGTATATCGGCAATATGATGAACCTCTGCCTTGAAAAACGGGGCGTCCAAAAAAATATGCACTATCTCGACGAAAAGCGGGTTGAGTTGATTTACGAAATGCCGCTCGCTGAAGTTCTGTTTGATTTTTACGATAGGCTCAAAAGTTTAAGTCGAGGTTATACTTCATTTGATTACGAAGTGATTGATATGCGGGATACCGATTTAGTAAAAATCGATATTCTCATCAACGGGGAGCCGGTAGATGCGTTATCGCAGTTGTCGTTTCGTGCAAACGCCCGCGAAAAAGCCCTGCGTGTATGTGAAAAACTGAGAGAAGAAATTCCACGGCAGCTTTTTAAAATTGCGATTCAGGGTGCAATTGGCAGTCAGATTATTGCACGGGAAACCGTACCTGCGCTGCGAAAAGACGTCTTGGCGAAATGCTACGGCGGCGATATCACCCGAAAAAGAAAACTTTTGGACAAGCAAAAAGAAGGTAAAAAACGCTTAAAGATGGTCGGCAACGTTGAGTTACCGCAATCCGCATTTTTAGCCGTCCTCAAAGCGAAAAACGAATAGTTCCATCTGTCGTGCGGTAAAGTCGATTGGAAACGCTGATTACCCGTATCAGCGCGCGTAAACATGAGTTTTCCCAATCGATTTTGAGATACAAATATTATTCGTCTTTTTTGTTTTATCGAAAAGTATACTTGACGTAAAATAAAAATCGGCACAAAGCCTTGTGCCGGTTTCTCGCCTAATACTAATAAAAAATATTTGCTTTTTTATGCATCCATTTGAAAAAAGTTTTGTTTGTCTGTGTGATTATATCATATAACAATTTCATACCTTGAATAAAAAAAATTTATCAAGTAAAATTTTTACATTATACGTATCGGAGTGTTTGTGAATAATTTTTTGAAAGCGTTTTTTAAACTTTCACCGATTCTTTTATTAGCTTCTTTAATGATTATTTCCAATGTGCCGTCTCTTTCCGGAAAAACAGGAATCTCACTGGATATTTTAATTATTGCGCCGCTTGCAACTGCATACGCATTTATTGTTGCTATGGTCACCGAAAAACTGAAATTTAACGAAGTGTTGGACGCAGCCGTTTCCAACGTCAAAGAAATGCAAATTGTGTTTTTTATTTTGATGCTGGCGTATGCGTTGGCGGACAGCTTTATGTATACCGGCGTCGGAGCGTCAATTATTAACATCAGCTTATTTATCGGGCTTTCCGCCCGGACGGTTGCGGTTATTTCCCTGCTCGTTTCAAGTTGTCTTTCCGTTGCAACCGGAAGTTCGTGGGGAACCTTCGCCGCCTGTGCACCTATTTTTTTGTGGCTCACACATATTCTCGGCGGTAATATTTTACTTTCGCTTTGCGCGGTTGCAGGCGGCTCTTGCTTCGGCGACAATCTCGGTTTAATATCCGACGTGACGGTGGTCAGTTCCGGTATTCACAACGTTAAAATAACCGACCGCATGAAAAGTCAAGGCGGTTGGGCTTTGTTTGTTTTAATTTTATCGGCAGCGATATTTTTACTTGCAAGTTGGACGCTCCCCACCGCGTCGGTTGATCCGCGCTCCGCAATTGATGCGATTCCCGCTGAAGTTTGGGAAAAACTCGAAGAACAAAAACCGGTCGCGGTAGCACTTTTAAATCAAGTAAAAAAGGGCGTTCCGTTTTATATGGTGATTCCGATGATATTGGTTATTGCAACGGCACTCAAAGGAATTTCGACCGTCATCTGTTTGACCATCGGATTGGTGTCCTGTTTTATCCTCGGCGCGTTTGCCGGTACCGTTTTCAACGTCGGCACGTGTTTGGATTTAATGCTGAACGGCTTTGCCGATGCGGGAAACTGGGTTATCGTGATGATGATGTGGGTAGCCGCTTTCGGCGGTGTTATGCGAAAAATGAATGCATTTCAACCGCTTGCGGATTTCAGCGTGAGCATTTCGAAAAATGTCAGTCAACTGCTCTTTTGGAACGGGGTTATTTCAATTTTGGGGAATGCGGCGCTTGCCGACGAAATGGCGCAAATTACGACAATGGGTCCCATTATTAAAGATATTACGGACAAAAATATTGAAGCGAGCGAAGAACACATGTACCGCGTGCGGTTACGTAACGCGACCTTTTCATCGGCTCTCGGCGTTTTCGGCAGTCAACTCATTCCCTGGCATGTATACCTCAGTTACTTTGTCGGCATTGCAGCGACCGTTTACCCCTTGCAAACCTTTAACCAGATAGACTTAATTTCGCAAAACTACGTTGCAATCATAGCGGTCGCAAGTTTGCTCCTTTTTACTATCACGCCGCTGGATGCATTTATTCCCGGTTTTGCAATCCCGAGCGAGCCTGATGTGCGATTAAAAAAATAAACAAAACTTGAATGTAAGGAGTTGTTTTTTATGGAAACTTTTAAAAAAATTGAATCGACCAATGCGAATCTCGATGCTCTCGTTAAACCGTTTTCGGACTTTGATGAACGGTGGGCATTGTTGACGAGCGGTAGCGGCACAGAGCGGGAAAACTGGAATACGATGACCGTATCATGGGGGAGTTTCGGTATTTTGTGGAATAAGCGGATTGCGATTTGCTACGTCCGTCCGCCGCGGCATACGCATATCTTTACGGAAAAAAACGAACTGATGAGCTTGTCTTTTTTTGAGCAAAACGAAACTTCGAAAGCGATGCTCTCATTTTGCGGGTCAAAGTCGGGACGCGATTACGACAAAGCGGCGGAAACGGGATTAGTTCCGCTGATGCTTGATACCGGCTGTATCGGTTTTGAGCAAGCGCAAACAATTCTTGCGTGCAAAAAGCTGTATACGGGACAAATTCAGCCGGACAATTTTAATGCGGTGTCGCTCATTGCGCAAAATTATCCGCGCCGTGATTTTCATACGGTGTATATTTGTGAAATCATTGCCGCGTACGTGAGACGCTAATAACGTAACGGTATAAAGTAATGATGGTGCGGGAAATACGCTTTGTGCGTCATACGTGTCGCACACCGTTCATCGGCGGAAATCACAGCGATTTTCAAAAACGGTGTGCGTCCTTTTCCGTGCAAGCTCTTTGCGATGTCTCCTTAAGGAAACGCTGATTAAAGGCTTGACGCCGTTTAACAGCTTTCCTTATTGTTTCTCAATGTTCAGTATAATAAGGTAGATTCTGAACATTTGCG
>CALDWC010000183.1 GCA_937923945.1 uncultured Treponema sp. | reverse complement strand
CATAGGGGCTCCTTGGGAAAGTATAGCATTTTTGCGTTTAAAAGTAAGAGGGAAGCGAAGGATTAAGGAACGGCTAGCATTTCGCACTATACAGTGACACTTTAAGGCACTATACAGCGGCAGTTTAAAGTACTATAAAGCGACACGGTGAAGCGCTATACAGTGCCTCTCGTAAGCACTTAGTACCGCTCGGTATTGCGATCGTCTTACCGGTGGTATTGCGATCGCCTTACACATGGTAAGATAGTATCTGAGGAACGAGGCGCCGCTTTTTTTAAAAAGTTTCTCCAAGTTGTAATAAATTTGAAAATATAATACTATTATTACTAGTGGAGATTTGTATGAATCTCAATCTTCTTTAAGGAGCATTTTATGCTTGAGAAAATTGGATTAACTCCACACGGTTATGCAGGCTTGAACTTGCCGGATGATTTTGGCGGAGCACGTGTAATGGGGGCAATGGATGACCACTGTAATCAGGTGCCTCTTGTTGAACCTGTCGTACCGCCGACAACCGGTGGCAATAGCGGCGGGACCGAGAAGAACGAAACACCGACGACGCCACCGCGCAATGAGGGCGATGATGGGATCGTTATCGGTGGCGAGGACACTGCTGATGACGATAGCAATGTCGACACAACGATTGACGGAGCGGACGCCGGAATGGGTGAGACAGACGGTAATGAGCCAAAAACCGGAGGCGGGAAATCAGATGAGGATAAAAACTCTGATGACATGAACGGTCATCCGCACAATGGGCACATCGGAGCTGATGACTCGGGGAACAATGAAACGGGCATCGGTACTATAGATTCGTCTGCTGACGGTACCGCCTCTGAAAATTCTGATTCCACGCTTGTAGATAACATTGAGCCGATGGGTGAAGCTACAATTTATGTCGACACAATTGAAAAGCACCGGATGACACCGGAAGAAGTGGCAGCGTATGTTATGGGAAGTCAGCACTTGCAAAAACCGAGTGTAATGGATGAGTATGCGGGGGCGTTTGTAAAATCATGTTATTTAGAATTAGCTCTTGCAAATGAAGGATTGCCTTTAACAAATACTGGCTTTCCTAAAATTCAAAGCACTTCTAAAGCAGCAAATTTTATCAATAAAATCTGTAGAATATTTGATTCTGAACATCCGAGCAGTTTTACTGTTGATGAAGGCTACAGTGGTTGGAAAGAACCTATTATGAAACTTGCTGAATCCAATAGAGGATCTGATGTAATACGAAAAATTGAATCATATCATGATATAATTGTTGACAATGCTATTAAAACGGGTATTGATGCAAATCTTATTCGGGCTATCATATATGAAGAGCAAACTCATAATAAAACCCCTGATTTGGAATGGTGTGATAAGGTTCACAGTGTCGGACCAATGGCAATATATGATACTAATTGGGGTGACTATTCTCGAGAAGATATGCGAGAGCCAAAGAAAAACATCGAAGCGGACTCACAAATTTTACCGGAAGCATATCATAGTATCAAGCAAAGTAATCAAGATTCTGTTCCAACTGTTGCTGAACTTGCAACTTATTATAATACAGGGAAAAGTGATCCAAAAATTACTGAATATGGAGAAAGAGTTGAAAATTTTTATGAATGGTTTAACAAAAATTTCAGTGAGTAGAACAATTATATATGTTGTTCTCATTATGTGTATGGTGTTGCAGTATGTTACATTGGGAATTGATGATGACCCGGGTGCATATTGGATTTCGATGCTGTTTGTTGTTGTGGTATCAATAGCATATATAAGTCTCGCCGTTTGTGATAGTATACGAGGACGAAATATGCGTTTGATAATTGGTATTCTTTCATTAGCATTGTTAGTGCTCGCTCTTCTTGAGACAATTCCTTATCTGAAATATACAACTGTGCAAGGCTATAGTTTATCCTATGGCTCGGTTGACTATTATGGTAGTTTTGAAAAAACAATAGATATCTATAAACAGACAGGTAATACTATACGAACTGCCGATACAACCGAGAGAGCTATTCCTGTTGTTTTGACCGTTGTGCCATCTATCATTTTTATTATAACGATTTTAAATAGTATAAAATTCACAGCTGTCAAAAATAAATAGAATAATCTGCTAACAACTCAAAACTTCAATTTTTATCAATGCGATTTATCGATTGCCGTAACCGTAAGATTTTCGCGGAGCGAAATTTTACGGGGGACAACACGCACATCAAAAGCACTTTCTCAAAAGTGCTTTTGATATACAAAGCATAATGCCAAATAGAAATTTTCCCAAAAAAATTAAACTTTTTTCTCCAAGTTGTAACAAATTTGAAAATATAATACTATTATTACTCGTGGAGATTTATATGAATCTTAATCTTATTTTAAGGAGCAAGGCGTTTTGGAATTAGACACATTAAACAGGTTTGGTTCAAAGAGGAGATAAAAGCGATGAAAAAAATTTTTACATGCATAGCGATGGTTTCTGTAATTTTTGTTTTCTGTTCCTGTGACAAGGAGCTTATTAAAAAAGCTAAAGAAACCGGAGAAGTAGATTTGGCTGATTTTATTAACAAGGATTTCGATTACATATTTATACTGGATGGGACTTATCAACAGATATCCGATTATGAAAAAGATATAAAAAACGATAAACCCAGTTACTCTGCCGAGAAAGTTTATTTTGTAAAAGATAACCGTATAATAAAACAAATAAATATTAAAGGGTATATTTCAGAACCTTCTCGTAGAGATTATATATCTTTCTTTCGAGTTCGTCGTGCCGGTGATCCGGACAGTAAATATATCAAAAGATTTAAAGGAGATACTTGCTTTAAGTGTATCCATATTAGAGAATATGAAAATGGTTTTAAGGAATATTTCTTGAGATGAGGCAACAACAAAGTTCACGGTTTTCAAAGAGGAGATAAAAGCGATGAAAAAAATTTTTACATGCATAACGATGGTTTCTATAATTTTTGTTTTCTGTTCCTGTGACAAGGAGCTCATAAAAAAGGCTAAAGAAACCGGAGAAGTAGATTTGGCTGTATTGTTTCGTTTGCTTTGATGTTTTGTTGTAACATAGTGTGTGGCTCCTTGGGAAACGCTGATTAAAGGCTTGACGCCATTTAACAGCGTTTCCTTATTGTTT
>CALDWC010000182.1 GCA_937923945.1 uncultured Treponema sp. | reverse complement strand
AGGCGACTTACGCACTCAAAGCGTTCAAGAATGCTGGAATGGTGAAATGATGCAAAAATGGCTTTCACCTCCGGATAGAAATACTTTTGAAGAACATTCACCTTGTAGGACCTGTCCCGATGAGTTTTATGACAAATGTCATAAAATATACAGCCGATGTTTGCGCTTTATTTATGAACATACCGGAGATACAGATACGGCAGATATAAAATGTCCGCGCTTCACATTTGAGAAGTATCGGATAACATAGTGAGCGTTAAATACTCACACCACAGGCAAGGACAGACAGCCTTGCCTGCAAGTCTTTTTGAAGGAGAAAAAGCTATGTGCGATAATAAAACAACTGGAGAGCATAAATCAAATGAAAAGCAAAATGCTTCACCAAATATACGAGCATCCGTGCGGCGTTTCCTGCACACTGGATTTCTCGCAGTGAGACAGTGATACGCCGCTTCGACGGTTTTGTTATTTTGCAAGTTGCTTGATAATTTCAAGTACTACTTCGATGCCTTTTTTCAGGGATGCTGTCGGAATAAGCTCATACCGCCCGTGAAAGTTATAGCCGCCGGTAAAAATATTCGGACAGGGAAGGTCCATATATGAAAGCCGCGCACCGTCCGTTCCGCCGCGGATGGGACTTACCTGCGGTTCAATTCCGCAAGCGGTGAAGGCGGACTTTGCAAGCTCAACAATTTCGATATGCGGCTCGATTTTTTCCCGCATATTATAGTAGCTGTCCGTGAGAGTAAGTTCCAAAACAGGTCCGTACTTTGCATTGATCAAGTCAGCCGCTTGTTGCATTACCGTTTTTTTGTGTTCAAATTTTTCCCGTGAATGATCGCGGATGATGTAGGAACATTCGCACGATTCTACGGAACCTGAAATACTATTCAAAAGATAAAAGCCTTCATAGCCGCTTGTGTATTCCGGACGTTCCGCTACCGGTAAGCATCGGTGAAAGTCAAGGGCAACTTCGATCGCATTAATCATTGTGTCTTTTGCGGAACCCGGATGAACATTGCGTCCTGCGATTTTTACTTTCGCGGAAGCGGCATTAAAGTTTTCATACTCCAATTCTCCGAGCGGACCGCCGTCGATGGTATATGCAAAATCGGCTCCGAATTTTTTTACATCAAAAAGATCCGCCCCGCGTCCGATTTCTTCATCAGGTGTAAACCCGATTTTAATTTCTCCGTGCTTTATTTCAGGGTGACTCATCAAATACTGTGCCGCTTCCATGATAATGGTAACGCCTGCTTTATCATCCGCACCTAAAAGCGTATCGCCGGAAGTTACTACCAACTCTTCGCCTTCTAAGTTTTTCAAAAACGGAAAATCCCGCACCGTCAATGCGTATCGATCATTTAAACGAATATCACCGCCTTTGTACTGAATAACTTGCGGGTTGACGCATTTTCCGTCCAAATCCGGAGCGGTGTCCATGTGTGCAATAAAACCGACCGTCTTTTTCCCCGGTACATTTGCCGGAATACTCGCATACACGTATCCGTTTTTATCCTGCTCCGCGTGAATGCCCATTTCCTGCAATTCCGCCGTGAGTAAAGCTCCCAGTTCAAGTTGTCCTTTCGTACTCGGACAAGTTTCCGAATTTTCATCCGATTTTGTATCGATTGAAATATACTTTTTAAACCGTGCCAAAAAATTTTGATATGCTGCCATACCGACTCCTCGTTATTATATTGTAGTATCTTAAAAGTTATATTATACCCAAACGAAAAATTTGTCTATCCGTTTTTTTAACGAAACATTATCGATTAAAATCCGTACAGCGGAAAATATTGTTCGCTGATAATTTTTTTCCAATTATACCGATTTTTAATATTTTTATTCGCTTGTATAATAATATTTCGCATCGTTTCATTTTCCAAAACGACACCTGTTTCATTTTGTAAATATGCAACGAGGCTTTCTATTGTTTTTTCCATAGCGCGGCTCATCTGTTCTGTTGAAAAACGCTCCTTAGATTTTTCCGCATTGTTTTGCGTTGAAAATAAAAAGCCGGTTTTTTTGTCCTCTATTTTTTGTAAACCGCCGATTGCGTGTGCAATGGGAATGGTCGCATACATCTGTGCAATAAAATCTTCCAATCCGCACGGCTCAAACAAACTCGGCAATAAAATAAAATCGGCAACTGCCGTCACGAGCCGTGCAATTTTTTTATTATAGCCTTTGAAATATACCACTTTACCGAAAAAAGTATCTGTTATTTTTTTGCACGCCGTTTCATAATCGGGACTGCCTTGCCCCATAATTAAAAAACGACAGTTGCTATATTTTCGGCACGTATGCGCAATCGTTTCCAGCAGCACGTCAATTCCTTTTTGATGCACAATACGTCCGTGATATGCAAAGTAAAAAAGTTTTTCGCTGCTTTGCGAAAGAGTGCCGAAGCATTCAATTCCGTTTGAAGCGGGTTCATCATTATTTGAAACATGTTTTTCTTTCAGTGCCTGTAAAAAAAAGTTTCTACACTGATACTTTCCGGCAAAATCGCCTTGGAGCGGATTATACGAAAACGGTAAAAATGAAACCGCCGTTTCCGCAGGATTATATGCGTGATAATCAATGCCGTTGGTAATTCCGACGAGAGATATTTTTTTATCAACAATCGCTTGCGAAAAGTTTTTTGAAAACGGCGAGAGGGCAGGGCTGTGCAGTTCTTCCGCATACCAAGGCGAAACGGTTGTTAACGTTGCATAGGCTTGCGAAACTAAAAAAGGTTCAACGCTGTTTTCTATCAAACCATTCCGTAAAACTTTTTTTGGAAGTTCCGTCATTTTTTCTGCGTAATCCAAGCCGTTGAGTTGCTGCCGGTAATAATCTCCGGCGTTATGGATCGTGATAAAAAATTTTGTGTGTGAAAAAAAAGCAGCGATCGGCTCCTCTGCATTTTTTGCTAACGCCGGTAAAAACGCCGTATGTCCGTCATGGCAATGGACTACATCAGGTGCTTGCTCCGCCGATAAAAATTCGGCATAGTGCAGCACCGCGATTTGAAAGCTGATATTCATTTCGTCGGTGTCGACGTATGCGCTGCCTTTGGTTGCTCCATGGAGAACGGCTTCTTCTTCCGTGTAAGTATAAATATTTTCTTTGTTTGAAAAAAACTCGTTACCGATGCACACAAAACGAATGCCGTTTTGCTCGGCTTCAAAAAAATCCGTTATGTGTTTTTTCCCGTTGAGCGGAATTTCCGTCGTACCGATTTTTTTTGTTTCGAGGGAAAGAAAAGTATATTTCGGTAAAAAAACCGTGACGGAAATGTCGGTGTCGCGGGAACATTCCGCTAATGCTTTTACGACGCTTTTTAATCCGCCCGCTTCTGCAATGCCGTAATATTCGCGCGTTACCAACCAGAGCTTTTTTGCTGCGCGGCATTGCCGTTGTTCCGTCTCCGATTTGACGATGCTTTTGAGCATAATGCTTTTTAGGTGAGCCGCATTTTTCAAATAGACGCTTTTCGGTTGTGCATTTTTGTCTCCGTAGTAGTAGAGCAAAAAACGGATGATATGCGGGACGGAGTTTTCATAAACCGGTTCCTGCATACAAAAAAGCGGGACATCCGCTGCAAGATTTTTCATGCGTAATGCCGTTGCAGGATTTAATGCGGTGAGATCTCCGGTTATGCTGATTTCAAGCGAAACAAGCTGCGCTTCAGTGACCGCGTTTTCAGCCAGCATTTGCCGGTATAATTCCGTTACACTTTCAATAATGCTTTCGGTATTATTTTCTGCGGAAGTTGCCCCGCGTACTGCAAAAAGTTTTTCCATAGCC
>CALDWC010000181.1 GCA_937923945.1 uncultured Treponema sp. | reverse complement strand
TCTATCTCAATACAATGCGGAGGACCGCTTGAAATTTTACTCGTTAGTTGTATCACTTGATGATGCCCATTAAAGGAAAGTGTCTCTACAGAATATTCATGCCCTGAAGCAAGATATTCTTCTATCATAATACCGTCATTATTCCGAACAGCCGTATCGGCGTAATGTAAAGCTGTAGCAAGAGCCTTTTCAGATTCTACAACAGTAATACCCGTTTTTCCTGTTCCGCGTACAGGTTTTACAATAACAGGGTACGAGCGGATACAACTTGCATTAACACTTTCCCCTGCATCTCTAAAAATATACCACGGCATTTTAATAATTGCTAAATTTTTTGCAATATTTCTCATATAGAGTTTATTAGTTACAATTTTTACAACATCAACGGGATTACAAATAAGCCCCAATTTTGAAGCAATAACCGCAGTGTCATATAAAGCACTTTCAGTTGCACAAAGGACACCTTGGACATTTTCCGCAATACAATTTTTTATAACATAATCAATATCAAATGTGCCGGTTATATAAAATACATCAACAAGTTCTTTTGCATCAAAACAATTATTCCAGCCAAAACAAACGGTTCTGATATTTAATTCTCGTGCTCTCGTTGCAAAAATAACAGCATTTACATTTGATCCGATAATTGCAAGGGTAATTTGCTTCATACTAATCTCCTACTCCGTTTTAAATATATTATGTATATCATTTATAATCTTTCCCATCACAATTTCATTTGCCTTACTATAAGTCATAGTAGGGAATTCGCTCCATGTAAATTGTATCCAAACATTATTAACAGTCTTAACAAGGTGGATTTTTCGTAAAACAAAACGAACACATCTCCTAGGAAATAGAAACACCGTAAGAAGCTTATTTTTACATTTTATATAAAAAATTCTCCGCCTGATATAGCGAAAACTCACCTTATTAATTTCCAACAACTGTTGAAAAAAAGTATATTTCTTACTTTCTTTAAATGATGCATCATTTGATATTTCGAGATATACATATGGAAGCATTTTTTTTACAAATTGCTCATTATTTATATACGTTGCACATTCAGGACGAAATTGCAACACACTATTCAGTGCGCCCCAAAAATACAAAGATAAACTGCCTATTCGATAATCCCCGCAAACACGCGGCATAGTACGGGTAACCAAATCTGCAAACTCATCATTCGTACGCAATCTTTTCGGTGAAGTCCCAACCCAGCCAAGCGGAATTTCACATTGCAAATACTGTTTTTCATACAGTGTACTTATCGCAGCCATATTAGCATCTGCCACTTCATAGGTTAAAAAACGACCTTTTTGTTTGCTCCGCACCTCCAAAATTAAAGAACAATGAAATAATGAAGACATATACATTTGTGCTAATTCAAAATAATCCTTTTTCCCATACAAAGTTTTCAAAGTTTCTTTTTTTGAATCACATACATATATTTTTTTTTCAGCGGAATATGAAATCGCCATATCTCCGTAAACTGTTTCACATCCATTCCAAAAAAAATACGCTCGTCTGCTTGCAATTGCTCTGAGATTTTTTTTGCCGGCTATATCAGTCAATTTATCGGCAAGCATGAAAAAATACGGCTGTAAACCGTCATCACCGCCTAAAAAAATTTGCCATGTACCTTGTGCATGCGTTTGTACCCAATCAAAATGTTCAGCTGTGGTCATCCGCCGCGGCGTATGTAAAACTTTTATAATAGGATTATCCAGCGTATCAATGTATTCTGCAGTACCGTCAGTTGAACTATCGTCACTAATAATTAATTCATAATTATGATAGTTCTGCTTTATAATAGAATCAATAGTTCCCGGTAAATAATTTCGAACATTATTCACTGGAATCATAATCGAATATTTTGGTTTATCTTTCATTTTCTACCCACCAGCCGCAAGGCACGGCTAAAAAAGTTTGATAAAATTTTTCTACTCCTGATAAAAGCGGTTTATTATTAAAAACGGAATACCGATGATTCGGAAAATGTATTCCCGACACTTCAAAGTCTTTATTTTGAAAATAAGAAAGCACTTCACCCTTTTTATCAGTTATAAAGCCATATACCCAATAATTCGGCGCCATGTTTTCATGCTTTATCGGTAAACAGTTTAATTGTTTGTTCTGTGCAAAAAAGCGGTCCCACCTATCGGCATTTTTTATCCGCTTTGTTAAAAGTATTTCTAAATCAGCCATTTGATGAAGTCCGATAAAAGCATTTACTTCACTAAAAGGACTTGAAACGCCTGCTTCTGTTATATCGCAATCAGGATTTATTTGTCCGCTCTCACCTCTGAATCTTTTTCTGTCAATATATAAATCCGCTGCAGAACGGCATCGCTCGGAGAGTTCTGTATCTTTTGTAATAATACATGCTCCGGTGATTGTATTTGGAAGCCGCACAGGGTCAAATGATGCGATAGTAATATCCGTGCCACAGTTTCCAACAGCATTACCTTTATACCTTCCTCCAATACCATCAAGACAGTCATCTATAACAGCAACACCGTATTTTTTCCCAATAGCATTGATCTCATCGATATAACCAGTATACCCTAAATGCTGATTATGAATAATTGCCTTAGTGCGTTTTGTAATTGCCCTCTCGACTGAGGACGGATCTAAAGTTCCGGTCATCGGATCAACATCAGCCCACACGATATTTATTCCATATAATTTATATGCAACCGTTGAGCGTAAACACGCAAGCGGCGATACAATCACTTCATCTTCCGGTTTTAAGTTTAAAACACTGATAACAATCGATTGAGATTCAAAAAAGGAAGAACATAAAACGATATTCTTGTTACCGATATATTGCATCAATGCCTCAGTAAATAATTTTGTATATTTTCCGTTAACCAACTGCCCCGACTGCAACAGCGTTGTAAAACTTCCATCATCAAACATGCTTTCGGGCATATACGGTTTAAAAAGAGGAATCATCTACCATCCTTTTTTTATCATTTCTACAATATAATTCCGCTTCTCGTCATCTACCCACCAGCCGCATGGTATATGAACCATCTTATTATAAAATTCATTTAAGTTCGGTAAGTCTTTTTTTGAATCTGCAAAAATCGAATGCCGGTCATTCCGTAAATGGAGCGGAGAAGCGGTTATTCCTTTCCCTTCAAGACACTTGATAAATTCCGCTCGCCGTTCTACTTTGAGCGTATAGAGCCAATACGACGGTTCTGAAGTATTATAGTAATGCAGTAATTCAACTCCGGAAGTATTTTGCAAAGCCGTATCGTAAAACTTTCCATTTGAAATATACGACGATATAATCCGATCCAGATATTTCATTTGAACAATACCGATTACAGCATTGACATTATTCATATTATACTTAAAGCCGCACTCGGTTATATCGTTTTCCAAACGTGGTTTTTGTTTATCCAAGCCGAACCACCGCAAGCATCTTGCCCGTTGTAAATATTTGTCCGTTTTCAATGCAAGAAAACCGCCGTCGACGGTTGTCATGTGTTTTATTGCCTGCAATGAAAAAATCGTATACTGCGATATGTTACCGACATACTTCCCGTTATATCTGCTGCCGAGTGCATGTGCTGCATCTTCAATAATCGGTATACCGTATTCGATGTATATTTTTTGAAATGCATTTAAATCACAAACCATACCGCCATAATCAACCAACATAATAGCTTTTGTTTTAGGCGTTATACATTTTTTCACAGAATCGGGAGAAATTAGTCCTGTCGTTTTATCGATATCAGCCCAGACCACTTTTGCACCGGTCATCGCAATAGCTACATTTGTCGGTTCCGCAGTAAGCGGTGTTGAAATAACTTCATCACCGCGTTGTACATTACATAATTTTAATGCAATATGCAAAGCAGCCGTTCCTGAAGAACAGGCAAGCGTATACGGATTATCGATATAATTTCTAAAAAGCTCTTCAAAGTCATACACGCTTTGACCTTCTGCAATATATCCTGAATATAAAATCTTTTGCAGTGCAGGCATAAGGATTTCCGCAGGCGGAATAAACGGTTTTACTAAAGGGATTTGTTCCATATTCTACCTCATTGTTTTTAATTCATTCTGTACATATTCCAAACTCAATAACAAGTCTTTTAATTCTTTTATATTTAATCGTTTTGTATTACTCGAATTATATTCCGTATCTGAAATTTTTGCACCGTATTTATCAAGATACATTGTATAATTTAAATCACGAAAATCTGCCGGTATTCTAAAATAATTTCCCAAATCTGTAGCTTTTGTCATTTCTTCCCTGCTGCACAGAGTTTCGTGCATTTTTTCGGCATGTCGAGAGCCAATCAATTTTATTTCATTATCTGCATTAAAAATTTCTTTAAGAGTATTTGCTAAATCTATAATAGTTGCAGCGGGAGCTTTTTGGATAAAGGTATCCCCTCCTACTCCATTTTCAAAGGCATACATTACCAACTTTATAGCTTCCGTCAACGACATCATAAAACGAGTCATATTTGCTTCCGTAACTGTAATTGGTAAGCCTTTTTTAATTTGAGAAATAAAAAGTGGAATAACAGAACCTCTTGAACACATCACATTTCCATATCGTGTAGCAGTAATAATAGTTTTTCTATTGCGTGTCTTTGCTTCGCGTGCCTTTGAAATCGCAAGCTTTTCCATCAACGCTTTTGTCATACCCATTGTATTAACCGGGTAGACCGCTTTGTCGGTACTTAAGACAACAACCTTTTCAACATTATTAAAAATTGCTGCATCCAGCACATTTTCGGAGCCGATGATATTCGTTTTTATTGCCTCAAACGGATGAAACTCGCATGAAGGGACTTCCTTTAATGCAGCCGCATGAAAAACATAATTAACATCACACATAGCATGCTCAATACTTTTATAATCTCTCACATCACCAATGACAAAATTAAGCTTTGTACTTTTATATCGGATACGCATTTCATCTTGCTTTTCTTCATCGCGACTGAATATCCTTATTTCTTTTAGATCGGAATCAAGAAATTGTTTCAAAGCCTCTCCGCCGAAAGACCCCGTTCCACCGGTTATCATAAGAACTTTATCTTTGTAAATATTTGATTTAAATGTAATCATTGTATATCGTCCTTTACTTAGTTTTTATAATTTTGCGAATAGCTTTAATAGAATAACATCGTCTTAATACGGCACGTATTTTTCCCGTAAGTGTTCTATGTTCATACGGCGTACCGCCCATTTTAATCCATTTTCTATAATTCTTTTCCCAAATTCCATTGTACAAACCATTCCAAAATTTAGGCTGTCCATATGCATGAAATATTTTAATATTTTGTACATGTTTGTCATGAATAGGGTGTGCCGTATATTTTTTACCCAACAAATTATTAGTTCTAAGCTCTAAGGCAAACTTCTGTATCATTAAATTAATAATTGCCTGTTCAGGTAAAAACAAATAAGATGATAATTTCTTCGTTGTTTTGATGCAAAATTCATAAATAAGTTTGGAGTTCGCAAGATTGTCAAATAAACAAAATATACCCATACTAACACCTTCAGTACTAAGATCGTATTCATTTAAAAGCTGATCAACATTACCACGAAAAGATTCTAATACATGGCTTCCTTTTGAAATATCCATTCTAATTCCATTTGCTACTCTAATTTTCAACTCCGACAAATCTTGCAAAATCACCACATCATAATCTGTCCATACAACACACTCGTACTCATCCAAAAGTTTAAAGCACTCATATTTACAAAACACCATCGGGCTAAAATAATTTGTTACGACACTCCCAAAATCTTTTACATCAGCAAACGGCGACTCGTACAAAATAAATCGCGTTGGAAAGATTTCGTTTATTAGCCGTTGATCTTTTTTGGAAATGCCGTCATGATAAATTACTACTTCGTCAGCAAGATTTGGATTTGTATCTTTTATGTTCATCACAAGACATGCCATTGCAGGTACATCATTTGCAGTCCCGCCGGTTACTATTGCTGCCTTTTTTTTCATATCGCATTATTCCATTTTATGAGTGGTACTATACATCCATCTCGTGTATCATCACCAAAATCAGTCCCGATAGTACCAGTAACTTCAAAACTGATAAACGGTTCTGCATTCGGATATACTATATAAGATATATGATGAACGCCTGCCGACATTATTGCTCTATATTTACCGATATTTAAGATGTCATTCGGGATAGTAAAAAAAAATTTATTTTTGCCTGTCGCAAAATTTTGTTCCGGATTTATATCTCTTACCCATGTGGTAAAAACTGTCTGATGAGCTTGATTTACAAATGAAACACCAAAATTCATTAGCGGATTCTTTTCCCGTATATCAGCTTCAATCACCAAGCGGATATTTTTTTGGACGCGTGTAAATGAAGCAATTTTTTCATTATTGTTATCCACTATATACATTTTTTCAGGAGCAAAAAAATTACTCCGTATCTCGCCGTCATTTATCCACTCGCTCTGCGACTTTTCAAAAGCTCCGGCATTTTGATAAAAATCAATCGCCTCATCGATACGGTCGCTTTGAAACTTAAGTTTGCCTTTTTCCAATATCACCCCTTTGTTACAAAGTCCCTTCACCGCCACCATGTTATGACTGACGAACAGCACCGTCCGCCCTTGACTCGTAGAAAGGTCGCTCATTTTACCGATTGCTTTTTTTTGAAATTCGGCATCGCCGACGGCGAGTACTTCATCCGCAATGAGGATGTCGCTATCCAAATGGGCGGCGACGGCAAAGGCAAGACGCACATACATACCGCTCGAGTAGCGTTTCACCGGCGTGTCAATGTGTTTTTCAATACCGGAAAAGTCAATAATTTCGTCGAGCTTGCGGTCAATTTCCCGTTTTTTCATACCGAGAATTGAGCCGTTCAGGTAAATGTTCTCACGTCCGGTCAGCTCGCCGTGAAAGCCTGTGCCCACTTCCAAAAGACTCGACACCTTACCACGAATTTTTACCGTACCTTCCGTCGGCGTCGTAATTCGTGAAAGTATTTTGAGCAAGGTGCTTTTTCCCGCTCCGTTTTTTCCGATAATGCCGATACGGTCGCCTTGTTTAATTTCAAAGTTCAAATCTTTCAACGCCCAAAATTCGGTGTCGCTGCCTTCATACTTATCCGCACCGATTTTCGCATGGGGGTCTTCTTTGCCGCGTTTTAACGCCCACCAGCTTTGCATATCGCGGAAGAGCGTTCCGTTATTGATAACGCCCAGTTTATACATCTTTGAAAGATGCTCTATTTTTATTACCGTATCACTCATATTTTATTCCAAATCCAAAACCGTAAATTTTTGCATTACAATTTAGCTCACACGTTACGTCAATATTACGACACTTGTCAGCAATAAAAAACATCAATGCAAAAATAAGTTACATGAACATTAGTATATGCGATACTATCGAAAGTTTCAAGTAATGCGATTTTATAAAATTCCACCGCATCGCCACCGACTTCCCGATTTATCCGAAATCAATATAGCCGACCGCTAAAAAAACAGATGCGCCATTGCGACGACAACCGGAATGGAAATAATCGTTCTTTCCAAAAAAATGACAAAAAGATCGGCTAAGTTTACCGGCAGTTTTGAACCTAAAATAACGGCGCCGGTTTCCGACATATACAAAAGTTGCGTAACCGAAACCGCCGCAACAATAAATCGAGTCATTGGTGACTGAATCGTTGCCGCTAAAATTGACGGCACCACCATATCGGCAAAACCGACAACCATGGTAGCACTTGCCGCAGCCGCTTCGGGAACGCGCAACAAATTAAAAATCGGTTCAAAAGGTTTTCCGAGCCACGTAAAAATCGGAGTTGCCTCGGATACAACCAGCGCCAATGTTCCGGCCGCCATGATAATCGGTACAACACCCAGCCATAAATCTAAAACGGTTTTTGTGCCGTTCTTGATAAATTGTGCGGGATTACCGTTTGATTCGGCTTTTTTGACGGCAAGCTGCAATCCCCACTGATGACGGGTAAACCCTTGTGGAATTGTTTCGCCTTTTATATTCGGTTGTGCCGTTAAATAGGTATCCTTTTTTAGAGAAAGCGGCGGAAGGCGCGGAATTATAATCGCAGAAACCACACCGGCAACACAGACCGTTAAATAATATTGTGCAAAATAATCGGTAAGCCCGACATTTTCCAAAACAACCAAACAAAAGGTGATTGAAACCGCAGAGAATGTCGTGGCAATAACCGCCGCTTCTCGCGCACTATAGTACCCTTCTTCGTATTGTTTGTTGGTGAGCGCAACGCCAATGGTACCGTCCCCTACCCACGAAGCGACGCAGTCTACTGCAGAGCGTCCGGGCAGATGGAAGAGCGGGCGCATTACCGCTGTTAAAAAAACGCCGACATACTCGAGTAAACCGAACTCCGTCAAAAACGGTAAAATAAAACCTGCCGTCAAGAAAATAGTAAACAGACCGCCTATCAAATCAAAGAGAATAAGACCGCCCGTGTTTTCTCCCCATAAAATTTCCGGTCCCCATTTGAATGCCGTCATATAAGCGAGAATCAGTCCGATAAAACGGGAAATAACCCAAAACCAAGAAACACCGCATATCCGTTTTAGCAACTCACTTTTTTCGATACATGCAGGTTTTGCAATTTTGTAGATAAGGGTAAGCGCACATGAAATCGTTATCACAATCAACACGGGAATATAAATCGGTACAACCGCGTTGATTCCTTTGTTAATCAGCTTGGAAATAACCGAAACCATAACGGTCGAAGCTCCATTCAATTTGAACGGTGTCATTAACAACAGTACACCGACAATTGACGGAATGACGAATTTCAGAATTTGTCCGACGCTTATTGTTTCTTTTTCTATATCTTCCATGATAATCCTTACCTCCAAAAATATATCGATAGTTTATCATATTCTATCAAGAAAGTCAATAAATTTTTTAGAATTATTAAAAACAAATCATCGTATAACAGTGATAGCTGAAAAAACGGGCTTTTATCCCGTATGTACATCATATTTTAAACTTTCCGACTTCTGCACTTAAGTTTTCAATCGCGCGTTTATTTTTTTGCGTAATCTCGTTTACTTCAGCAACAGCGTTATTTATCTGCACGGCACCCGCTGCCATTTCATTCATGCTATCGGTAATAATGCGGGTGAGATTATCCAACTTTCGCATTTCTTCTGCAATCTGTTCACCGCCGCGGAGCATTTCTTCGGAATCATCCTTTACTTCGGAAGTTACCGAATTGATGTTTTTGATAGCGCCCAAAACTTCACGACTGCCGTTTTCTTGTTCTCGCATTGCAGCTCCAACCGTTTCACTTGAATTTTTTACTTCGCTGGAAAGTGATGCTATCACATCAAAATTTTGGGCTACTACGGCAGCTTTTTCGTTCAAATCGATAATATTGTTTCCCAATTCCTTTAAAGAAGCGGTAATTGTCTTTCCCTGCGTTGAAGATTCTTCTGCAAGTTTACGGATTTCATCCGCAACAACGGCAAACCCTTTGCCGGCGTCTCCCGCATGTGCCGCTTCGATAGCAGCATTCATTGCTAAAAGGTTTGTTTGACTTGCAATATTTTGAATAATATTGCTCGCCTCAATTAAACCGCCTGAAGCTTCAGAGATTTTTTTCACGATTTCATAGGCAGCTCCGACGGCTTCTTGTCCGTTTGCGGTTGTTCCGTCCAAACGAACGATTGCATTATTTGCTTTTGAAATTGACTGCGTAATTGATGCAATATTTGCAACCATTTCTTCTATTGACGATGAAGATTGTGCAACGGAAGCGGCTTGCGTTTCAATGCTGCCGTTTAAGTTTTTGATAGTATTGATAATTTCTTCCAGCGTTGCGCCTGTTTCGGTGACGCTCGCCGCTTGTGTCATCGCCTGTGCCTTAACGCCTTCGATATTTGCGCTGATTTGATTTACCGAAGACGCCGTTTCCGTCATATTACTTGAAAGCTCACTTCCGATTTCCTGCATCGCGTCGATGTTTTGCCCGACTGCACGAACCGAATCGGCAATTTTGGAAATTGTCTCGTTAAAGTATTCCGCCATATCGGCAATTTCGTCGTTGCCTCTTACCGGAAGTCTCACCGTGAGATCTCCGTCCCCTTGCGCAATATTTTTAAGTGCGGTAACGGTGCGATTAATCGGCTTTACAATGCGGCGGGTCGAGATAAGAACAAGTGCAATCGTCGTAATTTGCATTATCCAAGCGATAATACTGATGTGGCGCTTCATTTTATTTATTGTCCCTAAAAACTCATCAACCGGAGCTTGCACAAAAACATGCCAATCAGTCAATGCAATATGAGCCATACATCCGATATTTTTTGATCCTGCAAATTCATAATAATTGATAACCGTTTTATCATTTTCAATCGCGTTTTCAACAAAGGAGGCAATCGAAGCGTATTCCGCGTTTGTTTTTGCATCTTCAACGGGATTAAAGCGTTTTTGAACTAAGTCACGCATTTTGCTTGCAATGAGAACGCCTTCTTCATCGATGATAAAACAGCTGCCGCTTTTACCGACGGTAATCGTCTCCACATCGTCACTGAGCGTAAACCCATCCATAGCTGCTCCGAGAATTGCGAGTACCTGATTATTGGTATCTAAAATGGGAACTGCCATCATTAAAACCAATTTACCGGTGGCTAAACTGAAAAAAGGAGAGGAACATACCTTTTTTTTGCCGTTATCCGAATCCTTAAACCATTGCGTAGACGAAACGTCAAGTGTGCTTCCGTCCGGGAGATAGCGTATTCCCTTTGTATCGACGATAATATAGTTGACAATACTTTCATCTTTATCGGCAAGGTTTTTAAGAAAAGCGGCTTTTTCGTGGTAGTTTATAGTGGGATCGTGCAAAATTTGCTGTAAAGTCAACGCCTCAAGGTAATTATACCATTGAAGTATGGAGGCTTCAAGCAAGCGTGCGGTATCCTCCGCTTTATCGCTCAAATGTGCTTCAACCCGCTCCTTAATTCCGCTGCGAGCTTGCTCTATCGCCAGCACATCCAAAATCGATAATCCCGCGAAAACCAATCCTCCGAAAATAAGCACCATCCGAATGCGGATGGAAAAGCGCCTTTTCTTTTTCATGTTATAACTCCTTAACCATCTTGCGGTTATTTGAAAAGTAAACTCATTGCGCATTTTTAGTCGGGAGCTTTCTAAAAACTTCGGCTTTTACAGGCTCGCCTTAATCTAAATATGAGCAGCATACTTAACGAGGCACTGATTAATTCAGTCGAGAATTGAGGGCATCTTTCAAAACTTTGCTTCTGCAAAAAACTTTGCTTCGCAAAGTTGCCGGTAAACGGCGTCAAACCTTTAATCAGCGTTTCCTCATGCTACCGTTTTGTTTAATATATTTAATAAGTAGCGGGGATACTATATCATAAAAACATTATTTTGTCAAGTATTAAATACCAATTTACTTCGGAAATCAATTTTCATAATTTAAAAAAAGCCGATAGATAAACGATGGCGAGGCAAAGATATTTTTGATTATTTTGAAAAGGGTGCGTGTTTTTGGAGAGTGCCACTGTATAGCGCGTAAGAGAGGCGCTGTATAGTACTTAAGAGAGGCGCTGTATAGCGCTTAAGAGTATCAGTGTATAGCGCTTTAAAGTGTCGCTTTATAGTACTTTAAACTGCCTCTGTATAGCGCCTTAAAGTGTCAGTGTATAGCCGGTAATACTGCCGCTTTATAGTACTTTACACT
>CALDWC010000180.1 GCA_937923945.1 uncultured Treponema sp. | reverse complement strand
AATGTACTATGTTTATCATAAAAACATAGTATGAAATTTTAAAAACATACTATGTTTTTTTTTTAACACAGTATGTTTTCACCTAAAACATAGTAAGAATTCGGCGTCAAGCCTTTCATAAGCGATTCCTTTAGCAAAAAACTTTAATTTTAGCATCAAAATGAAAGGACTTGATTTTTTTTAAGCTTTACCGTATAATGCCCCGTTCAATTAAGGATTTTGTATGAAGCGAAGTGCTATTTTTATTCCAACGTTAAAAGAAAACCCGAATGATGCGGTGATTCGAAGTCATCAGCTGATTTTTCGTGCGGGACTCGTACGAAAAAACGGAAACGGGTTATTTACCTATTTGCCGCTCGGGTTGCGGGTATTTAACAAAATAGCGGCGATTATCCGCGAAGAACTGAATAACATCGGCGCACAGGAGTTCAAGCCGTCGGTCGTTGTTCCCGGCGAACTTTGGCAAAGCTCAAAACGCTGGTACACGATGGGACCTGAATTGTTGCGGATGAAAAACCGTTTGGATCAGGATTTGGTTCTCAGCCCGACGGCGGAAGAACTTTTTACGGAATTGCTGAAACACGAGTTAAGTTCGTACAAAAATTATCCTTTGACCGCATACCAAATCAATACCAAGTACCGCGATGAAATCCGTCCGCGGTACGGGCTCATGCGCACGCGAGAATTTACCATGATGGACGCGTACAGCTTCAGCACTTCGGATGAAAGCCTCGATGATATTTACAACGACTTTGAAAAAGCGTACACGGAAATTTTCCGACGATGCGGACTTTCTACGATTATAGTAAAAGCCGATTCGGGGACGATGGGCGGTTCCGGTTCACAAGAATTTATGGTTGAATCCAACGTGGGCGATGATACGTTAATTTTATGCCCAAAATGCCGCTATGCCGCGAACGTTGAAAAAGCACAATCAACTGACGCTGAAAAAACGGAAAATCAAACAACTGCAACAAATAAATCAATCGAAGCGGTTTCAACACCGGATGTGAAAACCATTGAAGCGCTCGAATCCTTTTTTTCGATTTCACAACGGGCGTTTATAAAAACGGTAGTGTACGAAGCGGAAAGTACCGAGCTTGACGAACTCGCGCAAAAGTTTCAAACGCATAAAAACAATTTAATCGCAGTTTGTATTCGCGGAGATTTGGAAGTAAACGAAGCAAAACTAAAAACGCAGTTAAAACTTTCAAATATTGCACTCGCAGGCGATGAAAAAATTGAAAGCAATACCAATGCAACAGTCGGTTTTATCGGTCCGGTCGGAATCACTAATATCGTGACGATTCTCGATAATTCCGTGCAGGGCATGCACGATGCAATTTGCGGCGGACTAAAAAAAGATACGCATTTAAAGCATGTCGAACCCGCACGCGACATCGCCGCCGATTATGTTTTCGATGTACGGACTGCCTGCGAACATGATTTGTGCGTGCAGTGCGGGACTCCCCTGTACACAAAAAAAGGTACGGAAGTCGGACACATCTTTAAACTGGGGAAAAAATACACCGACGTGATGGGCTTTACCTATTTGGATGAAAACGGAAAACTGAACGTGCCCACGATGGGCTGCTACGGAATCGGGGTTGACCGCACCCTTGCGGCAATCATCGAAGAGCATAATGACGAAAAAGGCATTATCTGGCCGATGTCGGTCGCACCGTTTCACGTAACCGTCGTTCCCATCAGTAAAAAAGAAGAAACAAATGCGGCGGCGGAACAATTTTCGACGCAGCTGGAAAAGCGCGGTATTGAAGTATTGCTCGATGACCGGAAAGAACGCGCCGGGGTGAAACTTGCCGACAGCGAATTAATCGGCATTCCCGTTCGCGTTGTCTTCGGTGACAAAAACGAAGGAAAGCTTGAAATTACGCTGCGTGAAAAAAATGAAACGACGCTGCTCCCCGTTGATGAAGCCCTGCAATTTGTTGAAAACGTTGTCAAATCGGAATCGGCAAAATTATAACCGTAATCATGATAGATACACGATATTACTTGGGAAAACTGGGAGAACTTTCTCTCAAAAAAGGAAACAAAAAATTTTTTGAAAACCGTTTGAGTGGAAACCTCCGCTCTTTGCTCGGCGAAGTGCCGGTGAAAGTACGGGTGAGTGCCGGACGCTTGACACTTGAAGCGCCCGCCGAACTCAGCGATCGCTGCGAATGGGCGCTGTCGCATTTACTGGGTATCACTGCTTGGGCGGAAATGTCCGTGTGCGAAAAAACGCTTGAAGCGATTATCGCCACGGCACAAGAAAAAGCCCGCGAAGGTGCGGCAAACGGCGCGAAAACGTTTAAGATTGAAGTACGCCGCGCCGATAAAAGTTTTCCGCTTAATTCCTACGAATTGGCGCAACGGGTCGGCAAGGAAATTCACGGCACGATTTTGCAAACAAATGTACATAACCCCGACCTCGTTATCAATATTGAAGTGCGTGAAAAAGTTTTTATATACGGAATGCAACACATCGGACTGCGGGGACTTCCCGCCGGCGTTTCGGGGCACGGACTTTTATTGCTTTCCGGCGGCATCGATTCGCCCGTTGCCGGTTTTAAAATGCTCGCGCGCGGTATGAAAGTAGACTGCGTTTATTTTCATTCGTATCCGTACACGTCGGAAGAAGCACAAACCAAAGTTGAAGAACTTGCACAAATGTTGGCGAATTTCGGGCTGGGCTGCTATTTGAACATTGTATCGTTTACGAAAATTCAACAGCACATCAAAGCGGTAACCGAAGAGCAGTATTTAACACTGATGATGCGTATGTGTATGATGAAACTTGCAACAATGATTGCACGGCACACAAAAGCGGATTGTTTAATTACCGGAGAAAGTTTGGGGCAGGTCGCAAGTCAGACCATTGAAAACCTCAACATCACCGATAAGGCGACGGATATGCTCGTAATGCGTCCGCTCATTGGCATCGACAAATTGGATATAACCGACTGTGCAATCAAAATCGGAACGTACGGTACTTCGATTTTACCCTATGCGGATTGCTGCGTTCTTTTTTCGCCAAAACATCCGTCGCTCCACACCGACGAAGCAAAAGCATTTCAATTATATGACGCGATGCATATTGAGCCGCTTTTACAGGAAGCCTTTGACGCTCGTGAAGTAAAAAAAATTACCGCGCGAAAAAATCCGGAGGAATGAAAGCAATGAAAAAAATTTTAGAATCAAGCGCTGAAATGCAAAAACAGCAAAAGGTATTGTTGAAAAAGCAAATTGAACTTGATAAAAATCAATCGAAATAAAAGCACTTAAGGAAACGCTGATTAAAGGCTTGACGCCGTTTAACAGCGTTTCCCTATTGT
>CALDWC010000179.1 GCA_937923945.1 uncultured Treponema sp. | reverse complement strand
GAATCATTTAGGACGAAAAGCACGCGATTTGAATTTGATGATACGAATGTACTTAGTTATACGGGAAGATGATGATACGATTTGGGGAGATGCAGGATATATAGGCATAGAAAAAAGAAAAGAAATAGCAAATGATCAGAGATTTAATCATATTGAGTTTAGAATTAATAAACGACCAAGTGTAGTGAGGGCATTAGGAGAAAATATTTATAAGTGGTGTGACAGGAAAGAAGAATACCTCAAATCAAAAGTTCGGTGCAAGGTAGAACATACCTTTCACATACTTAAACAAGTATTTAAATTTAAGAAATTTTCCTATCGCGGCATTGCAAAAAATCTCAATCGCTTATATGCAACATTTGCGATGATTAACATGTATAAGCTTGCCCAAATCATAGGATAAGCGGGAACCCCTGCAGTGTTGGCAGACACAGCCAACAAATGCATGATTTATTTCATAAAAAAACCGAAAAATATTTCCTCACAAGTATTATTTTACTTAAAAGCTATAATTTATACCTCACAAATTTCGTACAATAAAAAACATTGAATTGTTCAGTGTTTCCTTAAGACTGTCGCTATATAGTACTATAAACTGCCTCTGTATAGCGCTTCACCGTGTCGCTTTATGGTACTATAAACTGCCACTGTATAGTGCCTTAAAGTGTCAGTGTATAGCCGGTAATACTGCCGCTTTATAGTACTTAATCGTGCCTCGGTATAGTCTACAGTATATCCTGTATTGCGCTCGTAATGTGTCCGGTACTATGTTCGTACGGTATCTTGTAATACGATATGAATGGAGTTAACGTTTAGTGTATAGTTAAAGAGAAATCTAGCCTATATTTCTATAGAAATATAGGCTAGATTCTTGGAGAAACATAGGCTATGTTTCAGATACGATACAAGGGGCAGCTTATTCCGTGCAGGACAAAGCTGCAAGGCTTTGATGTTCACTCATTCGCTGAATTTTAAGGAACATTTGCGAAACAACGATTTTAAATGTGGGCACTGAAAAGTAGTCTCTAAAAATCTAACTCGAGTTTTAAAGACGACCTTAATTCGTGATTGCATTAATCAGTGCTTCCTATGTGAAATTTCATTCTAATTAAAGTTTTATTTTTGCCGATATAAAAAGATGATGAAACGTTTTGCTTTTTTTGTGTTTTTACTTTTTTTTGCAGGAACTGCATTAGGTGCGGACGAAGCGGTTTTTGAGTTGGGTGGCAATTCCGGCTGGGAAAAACTTTCCTATACGAAAAACATTTCCTTTGCCGGCGGTAAATTCGGGTTACCGTCTGCCGTGCTGACTTCCGAATTGGCGGAGGAATCAGAGGCTGCGGATTTGTACCTCAGTTTTGACTCAAGTCCGCTGCGCGACGAAGCGAAAAACTATAGGATTGCAAGTTCAAGTTTTTTACAGGGTTCTGCACAAAAAGCGAAATACGGAACAGGGGTTGCTCTTTGTACGCCGCAAAGTAAAAGACCTGCGGTTGTGTTGACGCCATCGCCGCAAAGTTTTTTTGCAGGTAACGAAGTACTCGGTTCATTTACGATTGAGTTTTGGATTCGTCCGGAAGTAACGGATGCCGGCTCGACCGTTTTGCTGTGGCAAACATCATATACGCAAAACGGAAAAATATTGTATCAAACCATCAGTGCAAATATTATGCAAAACAAAATGGAGTGGAAGTTCACTGATATCTGGCAAAAAAACGGTAGCGGTTTAGATATCATTATTAAAAGCAAATCCCCTGTTTTACCCGAAAAGTGGTCGCACCATTTAATTTCATACAACAGTGAAAACGGTTTATTGGAATACCGCGTCAACGGTTTTGTTGAGGCGATTGAATTTTTAACGAAAACAAGACATGAGGGAAGTGAAATACTGTATGCTCGATTGGGACGCGGAGAGCGTGTTGACATTGCTAAAAATTATTCCGGGTTACTCGATGAATTTAAAGTGAAGCGGAACTGTACGGATATAAACGACCATGCGTTTTCAAAAAAACTTTTTGAAAAGTTACCGTTATACGGTGGACGTTTTGAATCGAACATTATCGATACGGAAGGGGTGTATTCTAAAGCGCTTAAACTTGTTGCGGATGATTTTAAGCCGGAACAAACCGAGGTAGTGTACTATATTCGATCAAGCAATGATCCGTTTAACTGGACGAGTGAAAATCCCCGCTGGATTGAAGTAACGCCGAATTGTGAGTTAAAAAGTTTTACCGGACAGTTTTTTCAAATTGCGGCTGTTTTATATCCCAATGCGGATTGCAGCAAAAGCCCTGCCGTTAATTTTGTTAAACTTGAGTACGAAGGCGATCGTCTTCCGTTACCGCCAAATGCGGTATTTGCAAACGGGGTAGACGGTGCCGTTGAATTATCGTGGTCACCGTCCATTGATTTTGATACGGCGGGATATATCGTGTATTACGGAGAGCGATCGGGTGAGTATTTTTACGGAGATTCGCCTGTTGATGTCGGCGATGTTTTATCCTGCAAAGTGAACGGTTTAAAAAACGGGCAGCTCTATTTTTTTGCCGTTGTTGCGTATGATAAAGGCGGCGTGAGCCGAGTAGGAAATTTTTCAAAGGAAGTGTGGGCTCGCCCGAAAGCTGCCGTTGACTGCGCTAAAAAAGTTGCTGCACAGTAGCGGTTCTGAAGACTCAGAAATTATGTATGCGTAAAGACCGGAGTGAAATGTATGCAAGCGAACATAAATAATACAACCGTCAGTTTAAAACGATCACAAGCTCGGAATTTCTTTTTAGCACGGGATTATGCTAATGCGGAAAAATTGCTTCAGTCGATACTGAATGAATACCCGGATCTTGATGATGAAAATTTTTTAGAAATACAAAAACTGCTCGGAACCCTCTATATCCGCACAAAACGGTTTGACGAAAGTTTGCAAGTTTGGAAAAAAATTAATGAACGCTTTCCGAAAAATGTTGAAGCTTTGATTAATTTGGCGGTTGTGTACCGAAATATAAAACAGTATGATAATGCGATTCATGTACTGAACGAAGCAAAAGCGCTTGCCGGTGAAAATGATGAAATCCTTTTTAACGAAGGAAGCGTATATAAGGATTCCGGAAATTATGCACAGGCGATTGACGCATTTCAAAAATTGGTAAAACTGAAACCGGATGATGCCCTTGCCTATAATTATTTGGGGACGGTGTATCTTCTCAGCGGCGATAACGCCAGTGCAAGCTATTATTATAAAAAAGGTTTGCAAGTTGATCCGAACCACCCGTTTTTGAATTATAATCTTGCGAACATGTATAAGGAAGAGCGGGCATTTACGGAAGCACTCGCTTTCTATAATGCCGCCTTGCGGGTGAATCCGAACTGGTCGGATGTGTTGCATTGCATCGCGGAAATTTATACGGCGGAAGGCAATATCAGCGAAGCAATTAATTTTGAAAAAGCAATTATTAAAACGGAAGGCGAAACCGAGCGCGCCTGTGTTGCGCTTGCCGACCTGTATTTAAAACTGAATGACGAAAGCGAAGCGGAACGCTATTATAAAAAAGCACTTGCTATCAATCCGAAAAGTGAAAAAGCGGTGTTGGGTGTATGCGAATATTTGCTTGCAAAAAACGATATTGCCGAAGCCTTGCGGATTTTCACAAACGCAAAAAATGCCGGCATCGAAAGTGAAGCCGTTTTACTTTTGTATGCAAACACCTGTTTACGGGTGAAAGATTTTGCCGTTGCCAAAGAAATTATCCAAAAGCTTTATCAAAAAAACAAAAACTCAGTTGAAGTTTTAAAATTGTACGGCAAGCTTTTTTCACTTTTGGGACAACGCAAAAGTGCAGAAAAAATATTTTTACAAATTTTACAAAAAGCTCCCAGTGAAATCGGTTTGCGTTTTGACTTGGCAACGCAATACTACGAAAGCGGTGACTATCAAAATGCGCGAATACAACTTGAGCGGTACCTCATTGAAAAGCCCCGTGATACTGAAGCGCAAATATTGCTCGGTAAATGCTATGAAAAGATAAAGCTTTTTGATAAAGCGCAGAAACAGTATGAAGCGGTTTTACAGGATGATCCGAAAAACTTACCGGCAATGACGGCGCTTTCGCAGTTTTTACAAAAACACGGTAATGTGTTGGACGCCGTTATGATGGCGGATAAAATGATCAATCTCCAAAGTGAACGGGGTACTCAAGATGATTTACAGTCATTAGCGGAAAGTTTAAAACTGTATGAAAAAGCGACGGAAAAATTTAATGCACAAAAACCGTCGAAACCGAGCTTTTTACGGCAGGCAAATGAACCGAAACAATCGGAACGAGCATCAGCTTCCGCTCACATCGAAGAGGAAGAAGAAAGCTTTTCTCTTACTGAAGAAACCGAAAGAGAAGAAAAGTCGCAAACTCCCGAAGATTTAAATATGCCGTTTAATGAATTGGTTGAGCTTTCCGATGAAGAGGAAACATGGAATAAGGATAACCCGATTGAAGAACACCGGCTTGAAAACATTGTCGATGTAGACAGCCCGATTGTGGATACGCCATTTCATGATGAAAGTATTCCGGGTTTTGGAGCCGTTAGTCGTGATGCCGCTTTTTCGAGTCCGTTTAATCAAGGGAGTGCTGCACCGGCGCAATTTGCACAAAATAAAAATAATGATGATTATGTGTTGCCGCAAGTGCAGGAAGAACCTCAATTTACCGCTCCGTCATCAGATGATGATGACACGGTGCCGTATTCGAATTTTAATGGGCGAGATGATTTTGAACTTCCCGATGATACAGCGATTGAAGAAAAAAAAGAACCAAAAGCATCGAGCCGTGATGGTGCGTTGGCTCGTGCCGAAGAACAGCTGGCACAGCAAAATGATTTAATCGATAATTTAAATAAAGAACTGAAAAATTTTAAACTTCCCGATGCCGATGAACGAGAGCGCAAAGCCGAAGAGCAGTTAGCAAAACAAAGTGAGCTAATCGATGATTTGAATGAAAAGCTGAATAACTTAAAATCATTTGATAGAGCGGATGAACAACGGGAAGCTCGTGAACGCTTTGACAAACAAAATGAATTATTGGATAAACTCAACGATAAACTGTCCGCGTTGGATTTGCCGCTATACGATGACGAACAAAAAGATGCGACTGAGCGTTTGGAAAAACAGAGTGAATTGATTGATGCGTTAAATAAAAAGTTGGATGATTTAAAATTACCTGAATACAATACGCTGCAAGAATCAGAGGCCGAGCTTGAACATCAAAAGGCATTATTGGAAAAGCAACTCGACCAGCTTGACGAATTAAATGATACGCTTGACAGTTATGATGATATTCTCAAAATGGGGCAAACCGAAAAGGCTGATTTTGAAAAACCGCAGACGATTGAAGATGCTATCGGTTCCGATCTGTATCGTTCGAATCCGGAACTCGATGATGCAGGTTTTTTGCCGTATCCTAAGAAAGTGCCGGTTGGCAAAATTAAGGAACAGGTAGGTTTTGAGCAAGCATTGAAAACGATTTCATCTGAAGAAATGTTACAGCTTTTTAAGAATTTGCGTGAATTAATGGCGGCTTTACCTCCGGAAGAAAGTAAAAAATTTTTGGTTAGTGACGAACGGATGAAAACGCAGTATATCATAAAAAAACTGAGCGGTTCGGTCGGTTTACGTATGCGTGCGATTTTTATGAAGATGAGAAATTTTTTACAAAATCCGAATACTGCCGCTATTGAAGCTGATGTTACGGTGAAAAGTTTATTGGAATATTTACGGGATATGGCGGAAGCGTTGCCGGATAAAGGGTTTTCCGACGCATGCGTTTCAAAGCTGGATACTATCATAGAAAATATGGAGTAGCGGAAACCTTGACAAAAAAAAATCGGCACATATAATAACACTATGGCTATAGCAGTTTTTGCCGGTTCATTTGATCCTCCGACGTTTGGGCATTTGGATGTTATTCAGCGTGCCGCAAAAATTTTTGCGGAGTTACATGTCGTTATCGCGGTTAACTCGCAAAAAAATTTTTTATTCACTGCTGATGAACGAATGAAAATGCTTACCGATATTGTTGCACCGCTTGACAATGTAACCGTTGTTACGTGGGATTCGTTGATTGCTGATTACGCAAAAAAAATCCATGCAAATACGCTGATTCGCGGTATTCGGAATGTTGCCGATTTTTCGTATGAATTTGATTTGGCGCTTTTAAATAAAAGTTTGGATAAAGATTTGGAAACTTTGTTTTTAGTGCCGGATCCCAAATATTTTGTTTTGCGCTCAAGTGCAATTAAAGAATTGGCTTATTACGACGGAGATATTTCTACGATGGTTCCGGAAATTGTTGCGGAAGCATTGAAGAAAAAATTTCATGCACACTGATTTTCGTTTTCGTCGATAGCGCCGATTCGCGGCTAGCAGTTTAAATAAAAATTACTATAATTAAAAAATGCCTATTGGAGATCCTTATGAAAAAAAGTTTTGCCGAAAAGTTAAAGTCCCTTTTTTTGTTCCATTCTAAAATTGACGATACGTTTTTTGAAAATTTAACCGATTCGCTGATTGAAGGCGATGTCGGACAATCGCTCGCCGTCCGAATTGAAGATGAGCTTCGCCAATGCGTTAAAGAAAATAAAATAAAAAATGAAACTGATTTACCGACGGTGCTTGCCGATATTCTTTTGCGGTATGTAAAAGAATATTCATACCGTCCGGAAAAAAATAAACGGAGTATTTTTTTAGTGCTCGGAGTAAACGGGGTCGGGAAAACAACGACGATTGCAAAAATGGCGAATTACTATAAAAGCAATTTTGCCGGTAATCTTTTGCTTGTCGCCGGCGATACGTTCCGTGCCGCCGCGATTGACCAGTTAAAATTTCACGGGGAAAAGTTGCAAACGCGGGTGATTGCGAATCAGCAAGGCGGCGACAGCGCGGCGGTTGTGTTTGATGCGGGGGAAGCTTTAAAAAGCGCGGGCGGCGGTTTGGCATTGGTTGATACGGCTGGTCGTCTCCACAATCGGGAAGACTTGGTTCGTGAGTTGAAAAAAATCGACCGCATTGCTCAATCAAAAGCGGATGAAGGCTGCTATAAAAAAATTATTGTGTTGGATGCGACGACCGGGCAGAATGCACTCCGTCAAGCTGAAGTTTTTGCAGAAGCGATCGGACTTGATGCCGCTGTTATTACAAAGTATGATTCAACGGCAAGAGGCGGCATCGCAATTTCGCTCGGCAAGGAATTGCAGCTGCCGGTGATGTTTATCTGCAACGGTGAAAAATATCCCGACATCAAACCTTTTAATCGCGAAACGTATGTTAAAGAATTTTTGGGGCTTTTGTAAACGACATCGATGTATTGTCAGGGGATGCTTTCTTTTATCGTCAGTGCTTTTAACCGCAGAAATTCCGAATACTCCGGTTGAAGAATCGGACGAGCCGCCTGCTGAATCGGATGGTGCACAGCCCCCTGCAAACGGCGAAGCGGAATTGAAAACGGGTTCCGATGACAAATCAACAAAAACGGGTTCGGAAAAAGCATCCGGTGATAAAGCGGCAGAATCGGATGAGCAGCCGACCGTTGAAAAAAACTTTTCAAATCTCGGCGACGGGTATATGCTCGTCGGTGACGGTGATTCGTGGTATTATGAAACTTTAAACGATGAAGGAAATATCGCATTTAAGTATTGGTACGACAAAGATAAAATTATAAAACAGCAAAGTTTTTTTTATGAAAACAATCTTTTGCAAAAAGTAACTGAACTTTCAGAAAATAAATCGATTGTGTACGGTTATGATCGTAACGGAAATATTACTCGAATCGAAGAAACTGCAGATGGACTTGTAACAGTAACGAAAAAAAAGTACAATGCAAAAAACGCTGTCATAGAAATTGAAACGGAAAGCGGCGATAAAATACGCCTACAAAAATTTTTTTATAAAAATGACGGCTCGCTGTGGTACGAAGAAAATTATACGGACGGAGTTTTAAATGTCAAAATTGAATACTTCGATAAAAAAAAACGGGTACATATTTTTTTAGACGGAAAGGAAATAAAAACATTTGACGATGAAAACTAAATTTGCAACGATGCGATGGATTTCAAAGCGCTTAAACCGTACCGGAACGGGCGGACGCGAAGCGGTGATTAATTTGCTTTCGATGCTGGGAATTGCATTCGGCGTGATTGCGCTGATTGTAATTCTTGCGGTTATGAGCGGCTTTCAAAGCGGGTTTATCAATACGCTTATGGAAGTAAGTTCCGGTCATATTCGACTTTCGGGAAATTACGACGAACTGAAACGCGCCGGTGAAAAAACCAATAAAAAAAGTTTTTTTATGTTTATGGAATCGCAGGCGCTCATACAGGGGGCGTATAATCGGCAATCGGGTACCTTAGTACGCGCGGTTGAGTTAGAAGATTTTTTGAAAGACGAGGGACTCATTCACCAACTCAATTTTGTTGAAGGTGCGCTGCAACTGGAACAAAAAGGTACAATCATTTTAGGTTATGAATTGGCAAAAAGATTAGCCGTGAAAGTGGGAAATACCGTATCGTTGCCGGTGCTTGCAGGTTCCGCTTCGACTGATGTTTTTTCCGATGACACGACACTTATCGTAACCGGAATTTTTAAAACCGGCTTTTTAGCGGTTGATTCGTCATATTCTTTTGTGTCGTTTGAAACCGGTAAAAAACTTTTCGGTGCCGTTGAAAAAATAAATGCGTTTGTAAAACTAACAAAAGAACATAATGATTATGCATACATCGCGGAAATGAAAAACGATTTTCCTGAAATCGAATGCGAGTCATGGCGGTCGTATAACCATGCTTTTTTCGGTGCTTTGCGCGTTGAAAAAAATGTCATGATGATGTTGATGGTGCTGATTTTTTTGGTCGTTGCGGTTAATATTTATAACGGAATGCGGCGCACCATTTACGAGCGACGTGAAGACATTGCCGTGCTCGCATCGCTCGGCATGCAAAAAAATGATTTATGTTTTTTGTTTTTTTTTAATGGATTTAAAATCGGATTGGTTGGTGCGGTGAGCGGTTTACTCATCGGTTTATTGATGGCAAAAAACATCAATGAAATTTTTACTTTTGTGGAAAATGTCGTAAATTTTTTTGTATCGCTTATTACACATATTATTTATTCGCCCGAACAAATTCATGCGATGGACGATTTTTCCATTTTCAGCCGGCGAGTATTTTATATGGATTCGGTGCCGACGGTGATTACATTTTTTGAATGCTGTTACATTGCTCTGTTCGGTTTAGTTTCTTCTTCGATTGCGGCGTTGGTTGCAACAAAAAAAATACTTAATTTAAAGCCTCAGGAGATTTTACGGCATGAGTGAAATTTTAAAAGTTAAAAACTTAAATAAATCGTTTATTTCGGCGAATGAAAACTTAGTTATCATTAAAGATTTAGATCTCACCGTTGAATCGGGAATGACCGTTGCAATTACGGGGAGTTCCGGCTCCGGCAAAAGCACCCTTTTAAATATGATCGGCGGTTTGGAAAAAATAGACTCCGGAACAATTCAAGCCGGAACGTTTTCGGTTGCCGATTGCACTGAAGATGAATTGACGATGTATCGTCAAAAGTTTTTGGGTTTTGTTTTTCAGTTCCATTATTTATTGAAGGATTTTTCAACGGTGGAAAATGTGATGCTACCTGCGTTGATTGCAGGGACAGATAAAACAACGGCGCGTGAAAAAGCGTTGGCGCTTTTAGCCGATGTTAACTTAGATGATCGAGCCGAACAAAATGTGTTAAAACTTTCCGGAGGAGAACGCCAGCGCGCTGCCGTTGCGCGGGCGCTCATCAATGATCCGCAGCTCATTCTTGCGGACGAACCGACCGGTAACTTGGATCCGACGAATGCCGGCATTGTCCGCAATTTGCTTTTTTCGATTGTGCAAAAACATCACAAAGCGCTCCTCGTGGTAACGCACGATATTGAAGGCATCGCAAAGATGACTGACGTTTGTTATAACCTTGAAAACGCAAAGCTGGTACGCGTATGAATATCAGGTTTGCTTTTATGTATGCACTCCGCTGTTTGGGTTTCGGCAACGGCAATACGGAATCGAATGCGCGGAAAACTTTGATCGGTGCGGTGTTCGGAATCGGGATCAGTATCGTACCGCTGATTTTAGTGCTGGTTGTGTCCGACGGTATGATTTCAGGGATTACGAGCCGGCTAGTGGAGCTTGATTCCGGTCATATAAAACTCATAAAAATGCGCGTGCGCTCCGGTGAAAATGACGGACGATATGAAAAATATTTAAAGGCGGATTTGTGTGCCCGCTATGCGGATGAACCGTTTTTTAAAAATGCTTGGGTTGAACGGAGCGGTTCCGGTTTGGTAATCGGAAAAGACGGGCGAAGCGGCGGTTCGATTCGGGCGATTGAAAATAATTTTTTTGAAGAAAACACTAAAGCAAAAAAATTGCTGACCGTTATTGCGGGAAGTCCCGTTTTGGAAAATGATAATGAAATACTGCTGGGAAAAAAAATCGCTGAAAACTTAAAACTTCATGTTGGTGATACATGCCGCATCTTAACGCTTAAAACGCTTGACAGTGGAAAGGTTCTACCGAAATTTTCCGGTTTTAAAGTGAAAGGCATTATTTCGTGCGGTTATCAGGAACTGGATGCGCTGTGGGTTTTTATCGGTTTGGAGCAGGGGCTAAAAATTTTGCAAGGGAGTTCATCGCTTACGTCGGTGATTGTTTCAACGGAGGATCCGTTTGATGATGCACGATTTTCAAAATTTCTTTTTAGTTTAACCGAAAACATAACTGACAATGTTGCGGTATACGATTGGAAAAACTTAAATCGCGCACAATCCGCTTCATTTGCAACAACAAAAAATTTACTCCTTTTTATTATGTTTTTAATATTGCTGGTCGCTTCGGTGAATATTTCTTCGGCATTGATTATGCTCGTGTTGGAGCGAAACAAAGAAATTGCAATTTTAAAATCGACCGGTGCGGGCGGAAATCTGATTACACTTTCATTTTTTATTGCCGGTATTCTCACCGGTTTTTTCGGTTTAGTGTTCGGTATGCCGGTCGGCGTTTTACTTGCGCTGAATATCAATTCGATTTTAGCGGGAATTGAAAAATGCATAAACGGAATTTTGCTGTTTGCATACAAGTTATTCGGGATTAACTCGGAATTTTCCTCATTTACTATTTTAAATCCCAGTTACTATTTGGAACATATTCCGGTGAAACTGCACGGGAAGGAATTGCTTTTAATTGCCTTGATGTGTATTGTGTTGTCGGCGCTGGTAAGTATTATTCCGAGTAGCCGTGCCGGTAAAGAAAAGCCGCTCGATATTATCAGAAAAGGGTAGGGGAGATTTCATGCAATGTGAATTGTGCGGCCAAAACGAAGCCACGATTGTGATAAAACAAATTTCAGAGGACGGGACTGCAGTGGTGCATCATATTTGTCAAAATTGTGCGCGGGATTTTGATGTTGATTTTTCCGGTAATGATAATGCGGGCATTGTAAAAATTTTTAAAGCGATTGAAGCAAAAAAGTTTGAATCGATGAGTAAAATAACATGTCCGTCTTGTGGAACAAAATTGTCGGATATATTACAGTATCAGCGTATCGGTTGTTTCGATTGTACATTTTATTTTAAAAGCGTCATTGAACAAATTTTAAAAAGCAAAAATTTTACGACCGAGTATAATGGACCGAAACCGAAAGAGTTTACGATTATTAACCGCCCGACGGAAGATCAAACGCTTGAAAATTTGCGTATGCAATTGCGGCAAGCCGTTGAAATTGAAAACTATGAATTGGCGGCATATCTTCGCGATAAAATTAAGGAACTTGATACCGGAAAAGAAAAATTCTGAGTTATAAAGTATTGATAAACCTGTTTTCCTTAGTTTATCAAAAACAGAGTAAGTTTTAACCAAAAAACTTACGGAGCGTTGACTTGGAATACAGTATATTTTCATCTCATAACGATCAAATAAAAACAATGATGTAACCTCGATAAACGGTAGTGTTTTTTCATCAATGATATTTGGAGAATAAACAAATGGAAAAGATATTTGTGCTTTGCCTCCTTATGTTTATTATTTTTTCGTGTCCTACGGAAAATGCTATGATAAGGAAAGCAAAAAAGCATGAAACAGTGGACCTATCGGAATTTATCGATGAAGATTTTGATGATGTTTATATCGTAGACGCAAATTGGTACATTTCCGATTTTATAAAAAATATCGCAGGGGACTATAATGCTGAAACTTACGATTATTGGGGCGCACAAAAAATTTATTTTGTAAAAGATAATATGATAATAAAACAGATAAACTGTCGATATTATATTTCCGAGCCTGACAGTCGGGATTACATACGTTTTATTATGCCGAACAAAGTCAAGTATATAATAAAGATCAAAAGAAAATACCTGCTTTACCTGTGATCACGTTTATGAATTGACAAACGGTTTTAAAAAATATTGTTTCCGCTCGGTTTGTGAATAATTTTCGAAAAACCGTTTTTTCGATACACTAAACTAAGCTTTTTCCGACATGGAAACGAAACGTTTCCTTATTGTTAAAATCCCCGATACCCTTGATTTTCTCGTTTATTTAATGTATCTTTAACTCACAATGGAAAATGAAAAAAGAATTGCAATTTTGATTGATTCGGATAATATTTCACCGAAGTATTTACGGAGTATTTTAGGCGAAGTCGCCGGCTACGGACGCATTACGTATAAACGGATTTACGGCGACTGGTCGGCACAAAATTTATCCAGCTGGCGCAAGCTCCTGCTGGGCTCCGGCTTTTTACAAATTCAACAGTCGCGGTACGCCGGCAGTAAAAACTCAACGGACGCCGCGATGATTATTGACGCGATGGATATTTTATACGGTGGAGCGGTTGACGCATTTTGTCTCGTTACGAGCGACAGTGATTTTTCACGACTCGCAATCCGCTTGCGTGAATCGGGTATGGAAGTGATCGGTATGGGCGAAGAAAAAACTCCGTCGGCATTCGTTGCTTCATGTACGATTTTTAAATATTTGGATGTTTTAACGACCGATGAAAATGAAGGAGCCAACGAAGAAAGCGACATGTCCGATTCGACGTCAAACAAAAACGATGCCGGCTACATGATTACCGATAAAAAAGAAATTATGATTGCTATCCGTGAATTTGTCCAAAGTGCATACGCAAACAATACGGTCGATGTACAAGGGGTGAACATTGCGACACTCGGTTCCCATTTGCAAAAACGCTTTTCGGAATTTGATGTTCGGAACTACGGCTTTTCAAAGTTGTCAACTTTTTTGGAAAGTTTGGACGGTGTAAATTTGGTGTATGACGGCTTAAAAGTTTTTTTAACGCTCGACGAAGAAACAACTCCGATTGATAAAAATGATTTGGTTGCAGTTATTGTGAAAATTCTCAAAGAAAATAACAATCAAATGAAATTGGGTGAGTTGCATGCACGGATTACAAAAGAGTGTCCCGGTTTTGATATACATAATTTGGGTTACTCGAAACTATCGGCGTTTTTAATCGATGAAGGCGGTTTCGATATAAAATGGGGAACCGTCAGATTACGGTAGCAATGACGGGAAACGGCAGACGGTGAATGAGTTACATATTGTTTCGGATGGAGTGATAGGCTCAACGGAAGCGGTAAAACGATTAGCGGAATTGGACAAAGCAAAAATTTTAGTGATTTCGGATACACACCGCAATCGTGAGCTTTGCTTAAAAACGATTATGGATTACGGTGAAACGTGTGATGCGCTTTTTCACCTTGGTGACGGTGTGCAGGATATCCTGTATTGGATTCAGCGCGCTTTTTCCGATAGTACCATTCAAAAAAAACTGCCTTCGGTTATTTTTATCGTGGAAGGTAATTTGGATCCGCATCAGTGTTCCATTCTGAAAGCGCGCTTTGTTTCCGGAATGAAAAAAATCGATTTAGTGTCGTTAAATTTTTTAAGCTTTTTATTTGTACGAGTTTGTCGTTTGAAAATAATCCTCACACACGGTCACCTGACAAATGTAAAAAAAGATTTAGCCGAAACCGCACGCTTTGCAAAAGTCCGCGGATGTTCTCTCTGTTTTTTCGGACATCTTCATCAACGCTGCGATACAATTGTCGAAGGCGTTCGCATGATAAACCCGGGCTGTTTAATGCGTTACCCCAAACCGGAAGACGACAAGGGAATAGCGATCTTTGAAGTAAATGCACGGGGCGTGTCTTACGTACATATGATAAAATACGATAAGGAGCAAGACACGATTAAAACATAAATGCTCATTGACCGGCACACCGGAAAACTATCCCTTTCCCAAAAACTAAAGTACGATTCCAGCGAAAACAATAGTACGTTTTTATTGCATTGCCATGACCGGCACGATAGTTAAAAAAGATATTTTACTTATTTGTATAAAAAACGGTATACTGTAATTACAAGGAGATTTTATGGAAAAGTGGAGTAAAGAATTAGAAGAGCAAACACGAGAAAGTATTTTTTCCGGAGCAATGGTGAAAAGCCGCAATTATGAGTACGGATTTTGTTTTTTTGATGCCGGAATAGTAACCATCCGGAACGTTATCACCAAAGATTATATGCCGCTGCCCGGTGAAAAGACGATTGCACGGTTTGATACTATAGAACAAATGATTGAAGCAGGTTGGGTGATTGATTAGAGAGCGGAGCGGCTCGCAAAAACCTGATGCAAAAAAATTTCCCATTGCTTTTTTTATTGTTTTTATGTACAATGGTTTTTATGAAAATAGAAAAAAATGCAAAGGTTGTATTTAATTACACCATCAAAGATTCAGCCGGCATGGTGCTCGGCGCTTCATCAGATGATGATCCCGCGTCATACATTCACGGGTACAATTTGCTCTTGCCGAAACTTGAAGACGCACTGAACGGTAAGGAGGCGGGAGACACCTTTGATGTTGCCGTTTCACCGGAAGAAGGGTACGGTGAACACATGGAGGATCTCGTAATCGAAGTTGATAAAGCAATATTTCACGCTGACGGTGAACTCGCGGTTGGCATGGAATTTCAGGATGAGCATTCCGGTAATGTGGTTCGCGTCGTTGAATTGCGCGGGGATAAAGTGTTGGTTGATGCAAACCATCCGTTTGCCGGAAAAGATTTGCTGTTCAGCGTAAAGGTTGAAAATGTTGACAAAGCCGAGGCTGCCGAACTTGAAGAACTTCAGCAAATGCTTGCCCACCATTCACACGGGTGTAGCTGCGGTTGCGGTGATGAGGATTGCGGCGACGATAGTTGCGGTTGCGATTGCTGTTCGGGCGGTTGTCATTAAAACGGTGTATCCGGTCTGTAGGCTGTGACTGTCAATAAAAAAAACACTCCGGAACTTTTAACTTTTCTTGCGGGACTCACTTTTTTTTGTGCAAGCTTGGAATTGTTAGTCCCGAAATTTGTTCCGTTTTTTCGCCTCGGTTTAGCAAATGCCGTACTGCTCATTGCAACAACGCTTTTGGATATAAAGCTTTTTTGTTTACTCTTACTTCTTAAAGTTTTGGGGCAGGCGGTTATTTCCGGCACGCTTTTTTCTTACGTGTTTGTGTTTTCTTTTGCCGGAACGTTCGCTTCGGGAATCCTCAGTTATGGATTGGCGCATATCATGCACAATAAAATATCTTTTATCGGTATAAGCTGTGCCGGAGCCTTTGCTTCTAACGCTGTCCAGCTTTTGTTGGCATATTTTTTTGTTTTCGGAAAAGCAACGTTGGTTTTTGCACCGCCGGTTTTACTGATTGGTTTACTCACTTCGATTCCGCTCGGAGTGTTTGTTTTAGTTTTTACCGAATCATCCGAATGGTATAAAAGTTTTTTCTTGCTTGTCGCTGATAGTATCGAGGACGCGGAAAAGACGAAAATGAAAGCGGAAAACTTTTCATCTGAAAAAAAATCTGCCCAACACCAAATTGCTGCGACCACTTCTCATAAAAAAAAGTTTATTGCAAAGCTCATTGTTACGGTTATACTTTTTAGCGGAATGATCATAACGCGCGAGGGCTTTGTTACCGTTACGGTATTTTTTCTTTCAGTACTTTTATGTGCCGTTTCAAAAATAAAAGTAAACGTTCGTAATTTTTTTATTTTTTCTTTTTCGGTGTTGTTGGCTCATATTTTTCAAGTGGACGGAAAACTTTTATTTGAAATTTTTAAAATAAAAATTACGAGTGGCGCGCTTCTTGCCGGTTTACAAAAAATTGCGTTTTTTCAAAGTATGCTGTTTTTTTCAAAGTGGATTTCAGCGACGCCGGTTGCTTTTTCCGGAAGGTTCGGCTTTTTGCTTTCAAAGAGTTTTGAAAACTTTCATTTACTGCTTTCTAACACAGCTCTTTTTGATAAAAAAAATGTACTCAAAAGTTTAGACATGATTCTTTTGCGATGCAGCTTTTAAAATAACGGTGCTTTGTCAAAGAATAATTACGTTTACGAATTATCATACGTTGTTGAAAAAAAATGCGTTTTTCTTATAATAATTTTTGTGACCTTGTATGAATATTTTTTAGTGTTTCCTGAAGGCGAAATCCAAGAAGTGCCGCATCCGGTACGTATTTCAAGTTTTGTTGATATGAATGGAAACGAGGTATCGCTTCCGTTACCGACGAACCGCATGATTGTATATCAAGTTTCCCGCATGAAAACAGTTGAAAACGAACCTGGCTTTGTACGCACGTATTATCTTTTAGAACAGTTGAACGCCTTGGAGCTGGCGGATTACGTTGAATGAAAACAATCGGAACGCTGAATGAAAGTTCTTTGCATGAAACGCTGAAAGAAATGTTTACGCCACCCGGAGCCGAAAACGAAGTGGCGGTTGGAAATTATGTATGCGATATTCTTTGTGCAGATAATAAAATCATTGAAATCCAAACCGCGAATGTCAGCAGTTTGCATAAAAAACTTTCCGTTCTGTTGAAAGCGTATTCGGTAAAAGTAGTGTTTCCGATTTTTGAAAATAATTTTATCCGTACGTTTTCCGTTCTCGATATTCAGGCTGCCGATGCAAGTACGTCCGAGCCGATGCTGATTCAAAAATCGTTTAAGAAAAGTCCGAAACATGAAACTTTTTTTTCGGTGTTCCGCGAACTGACCGGTGTGTATCCGTTGCTTGGTCATAAAAATTTTTCGCTACATCTCGTGTTTGCCGATATTGAAACGGTAAAAATTGATGATAAAAAAGGGCGCAGCAGATACGGAAATGCACGGATTGTCGATAAAAAACTTTTAAAAATAAACCGCGAAATGACGCTTGCCGGTTTGGACGATCTGGTCGATCCGGTGTTGATGCAGCTTCCGGAGCAGTTTTCATCGAAAGATGTGCAAAAACTGACAAACAAAAAAGATGCTGCGTTTACTTTATGGGTACTCAGAAAATGTGGAGTCGCGGTGCCGTGCGGAAAAATTGGGAACCGGTGCCGGTATACCAAAGGGAAACACTGATTAAAGGCTTGACGTCATTTAACATCGTTTTCTAATTGTTTCTCAATGTTCAGTATAAAAAAGTAGATTCTGAACATTTGCGAAACAACAGATTTTAAATGTGGGCACTGATTAATTCTCGATTGAATTAATCAGTGCCTCCTAAAGCGGATACCGTATCATTACCACAAAAAATAGCAAAGCAGCAAATTAAGTAAATCCAATACTTCAACAATCGCGCCGTTAACATCACCCGTTGTTCCGCCGAGTTTTTTCTTTGCGTACTGCACGATTGTAATAACAACGATCAAATTGATAACGGGTAGAGCAAGAAACGGCAAACTGATTCGCTTAAAAAAACAGAGCAGTGCGATGCCGCTTACAGATAATAGAAAGTAAACGGGAAAACACCGTTTTGAAATGGAGGTAAAAAAGAGAAAGCCGAGTCCGCTCTGTTTTGCAGGTTTTCCGTATTGAATTGCATACAAAACAAAAACGCGTGCGAAAACAGGCGAAAGGAGCAGAAAAAGCGGCATTCCGCTTAAAAACTGATACATAACAAAGCGGACTAAAAGATCGAGTACAATGGCAATAACACCGAAAGTCCCCGTGTGCGGATCGCTCATAATAGCAAGCGTTTTTTTCTTTTCCGCATTTGCCGCTAAACCGTCGGCACAATCGCTCAAACCGTCAAGGTGCAAACTGCCTCCTAAAAGTACATACGCGAGTACGGCAAGCAAAGCGGTGAGCGCCGGTTCATGGTAGGCATACAGTATCAGGACAATGCTGCCACCGAATAGGAATCCGATAAGCGGTAAAAAGAAAAAAGCGGTACGTAAATTTTTTTCCGAAAAATCAACGTTGCTATGTACCGGCAATCGGGTAAAAAATTGCAGCGCTAAAATGAGACCGCTCATTGCAGCGACTCCTGCATCGTATTGGGAAAACGTTTTGTAAAGTAGGGGGCGTTTTTAATTACAAAAAGGGCACATATCAACGAAACGATTGACGCGCATAAAATTCCGAGCGGCAGCATAAAAAACACTCCAAGTGTTTTAATTAATAATTTTCCGATATCCAAAATCGGTAAAATGACAAAAGGCGATGTAAACAAAGCGACAATAACAAAAAACAAAGTTAACCCGCCTTTCGTGTATTGTTCGGCTTCATTTTTAGTTTCAAGTTTAGTTTCAAGCGTATTGATTTGTTGCATGGTTCGACTGATAAGTTTTTCATTCGTCTGCTTGTTTCCATCAAGCGGCGGTAATCCGTTGAGCGTTTGCATTTTTGAAATAATACTTTTGCAGTATGGACACTTGATAATATGCATTGAAATCGCAAACGGCAAACTTTCATTTTTGTCCAGCTTGCAATATTCGTCTAAAACTTCATCACAGTTCATAACGAAAACGCCTTTTTGAAAAGAAACGCATACGCATCGGCAATATTGGATTGCATACCAATGGTATTCGCTTCCAGTTTTTCTTTGAGTATTTTTTTTGCACGGAATACATTTGACTTAATGGTATTTATCGGTAGCTTGGTGATTTCAGAAATTTCCGCATAGGGCATATCATAAAAAAAATACAAGTCAATGCAGACACGGTAATTTTCCGGTAAAAAAGAAACGGCTTCTTTAACCGCTTTGACCATTTCTTTTTCGATGTACTGCTGTTCGGGAGTTTTTGTCATCGAAGCGCAATCGTAATTTTCTGCAAGGGAAGTGTAATCCCGTTTTTTTTTGCTCGAGTTAATCGCCGTATTGTATGCGATGCTGATAAGCCAAGTAGAAAATTTTGATTTTGCTTTAAAAGTGTTCAGTTTTATATATGCTTTTACCATCACATCTTGAACAAAATCTTCCGCATCATCCGAATTTTTAAAAAACGAAAATCCTAAGCTAAAAATTTTTGTTTGATATTTTTCAATTAAAAGCCGAAAAGCCTCAGTATTGCCGTTTTTTACAAGACGACAAATAATGAGGTCTTCATCGTTCGCTTTTTTTTGTAATTTATATTGAGTCATATAAGTAACCTGTTTTAAAAATCTTTGTTGTTTTTTATCACGGCGTAAAAAATCAAAAGCCCGATTCCCAGCGCCAGCGGAATGAGACCGCCCAATAATGCGTACACATTTTTTGTTGCAACAAAAAACACCACCGTTAAAACCGCTCCTACTGCCGCCAATAAAATGCCGCACAGTAGTGAAAATACTTTAAAATTAAAAATGTGGTGGGTATAGTTATTTGCTTTAATGCGGCACATAACTTCGCGGTGCCGCCACAACAAAAAGAAAAACAGTAAAACGCTCACCGATACAACCGCCACAATCGGCAAAATCGTGATGAGTATTTGAGCCGCCGTACTTATCCGTTCCATGCAATCCTCGCGTTATTCCAAAATAATAAACTTTTCAAAATAAAGTTTTTCAATTTTATCCATAACCAGTATATCATTGATAGAGTCTAAAATTGCCGTTTTGATTTTTTCTTCGCCGAGCTTTTCAAGCTCCGCTTTTGTTTTATGTTTAAAAAAATCGAGTATCGTTTCTCGCATCGCGATTTTATTTTTCACCAGTTCTTCCTGAAACGCAAGATCCCGTTCGTTATATTCAAAATACGGAGATACCACAATCACCGTGTTATCTTTTGTTTTTGCCCGCAAAGTTCCGATGTCGCCGAAAAGTACTTTTTCTTTTTTGAATGCTTGCACATCATTTGCCGAAGTTGCCGATTCAAATCGCGTAACGTTTCGCTCCGTTTGGCGCGGCTGTTTCAGTAACGCGACGGCTGCCAAACTCAAAACAATGCACGTTAAAACAATAACGGTAATTTTCAAAACCTGTACTAATTTTTCCATAAAACTTATACAAGATTATACATAAAATAATAAATTTAATAAAGAGGATGCAATAAAATTATCCGTTAGATATTGTGCTTTTTCGGAGACGACTCAAGAGGCGGTTGCTTTCGTTGCGTTTTTTTGTCTGCTCGCGCTGTCTTTGTGCTCCGTAAAAATTTGGAAACGGCAAACTTCAGTTCTTCACGTTGCGGGCTGAGCGGCATAATAAAATGGCGCGCTTCCGTGTAGAAAAAATAGGCGCTTTGTTTTCCGGCACGGTCAAAAAGCATTTGTAAAAAATCGGCGATAATATAAAAAAGCTGTTCTCCCTGCCTTTCGGCTTTTCCGAGTTCAACTGCCGTATCCAATTCGCGTAATCGGTTAAAATAATTTTGTCGAAAATCAGCCGTATTTTCTTCGAGAAACACGCAAGCATTCGGTTGTATATAATTAAATAAATCGTAATCAAACAATGATTCAATAATTTCCGCTGCATGTCCGCAGTGCATTATTTTATTCATTTCTTCCGTCAAACGGGAAGGGGAAATTTGTTCCAAACGATGCGCGTTCATACGGATGCATGTTTTCAGTACAAAGCTCATTTCGCATTCGGCAAGTACCGAATATTTTATCGCACGAATCATCCGCACGGGATCTTCGCTGAAAAGCTGTTTGAGCGGAATGACCGGTTTGAGTTTGCGGTTTTGCAAATCCCGAAAACCGTCAACAAAATCGATGAGCTGCATGTTGAGCGGGTCAAAGTACATCGTGTTAATTGAAAAATCACGGCGGTGAGCATCTTCTTCGATGGTCCCGAATTGATTACCGACACTGCCATTTTCGGTTGACCGGAACGTTGAAACTTCAATAATTTTTTTACCGAAAAAAACATGTACGAGTTGGAAGCGTTTGCCGATAATCCGTGAATTGCTGAAGAGTTTTCTGATTACTTTCGGTTCGGCATCGGTGGTTATGTCAAAATCTTTCGGACAGCGTCCGATAACCAAATCCCGTACCGCACCGCCGACGAGATAGGCATCATATCCGTTGAGTACAAGCTTTTTGATTATCTTTACCGCATCCCGATCAATTTTTGAATAATCAATGCGGTGTTCATCTTGCGTATAAATTTTCGCTTGTTTTTTTTGTTTACCGTTTACAATAGAATACCGAAATAACATCTTAAATTACTGTTTATACTATGAAAATATTACTTTTAAAATATTATTTTATGTATCATTTAAAATGACTTTCGTCAATAGGGTAAAGATATTTTGTCAAGGCACAATAGAACTAGTCTCTAAGGAACCGCTGATTAAAGGCTTGACGCCGTTTAACAGCGTTTCCTAATTGTTTCTCAATGTTCAGTATAAGTGGCGCTGGACATTTTTGAAAGATGCCCTCAATTCTCGATTGAAGTAATCACTGCCTCTTTTAAGCGCTATAAAGTGCCTATCGTAAGCTCTTTACATCGACAGTGTAAAGTACTATAAAGCGGCAGTATTACCGGCTATACACTGACACTTT
>CALDWC010000178.1 GCA_937923945.1 uncultured Treponema sp. | reverse complement strand
AAAAGCGTACTCTCCAACTTTTTTGCATTCTCTTTTGAAAGCACCGCTTCCAAATCATTCGCGTCGGTATTACTCGCAAACGCCTTTACGGTTTCCGGAATGAGCGTTTTCAAAACAGCGGCGTCATAAGCTTTTGCAGTTTCGGTACTGATCAGCTGCGAAACGGCATCCGTAACACCGGTTTTAAAAGCTAAAAGCGTATTGCGACTCGCCTGCTCTATTGAAGCAATAGATGCTTTTTCAAAGCGAGCTGCTTCTTCTTTGCCGTTGTTTACAATGTGTGCCGCTTCTTCGCGGGCTTTTTCAATGATTACTTTCGCTTTTTCATCAGCGTCGTTCAAAATTTGTCGGGCTTTTTCTTCAGCAGAATGCACCCCGTCGGTTTTAATTTTATCGATAATTTCTTGCAGTTGAACTTCCATGCAAAACTCCTTAAATAGTTATGAGAATTATAACACCAAATAAAACAAAATGTCAAGCGCATTATATTTTATTTTTAAAATTTTATAAAGATATTTCTTTATAAAAATCGCTCAAAATATATTTTCTATCACGGAAATTAATTTTCAAAAATTTCAATCTCTACAGTTTTTCGATTTCTTCCGCAGTTAAACCGGTCACTTGCATCATTTTTGGAATTGAGTCACCAACTGTTTAAGGTGGGCACTGATTAATTCAATCGAGAATTGAGGGCATCTCTAAAAACTCGGGTTAGATTTTTAGAGATGCCCGTCGAGTTTTGAAAAATTTTACGTACAATTATATGAATTTTTCAAAACTCGCAATAGACTAAGGGAAGTCTCTAAAAACTGATGTTTTTAGAGACTATTTTTCAGTGCCTCCTTTAAAATCGTTGTTTCGTGAATATTCAGAACCACTTATACTGAACATTGAGAAACAATATGAAAACGCCGGTAAACGGCATCAAGCCTTTAATCAGCGTTTCCTATTGCAAGCAGAACAAGCTGCCCCTTGTATCGTATCTGAAACATAGCCTCTGTTTCTCCAAGAATCTAGCCTATATTTCTATAGAAATATAGGCTAGATTTCTCTTTAACTATACACTAAACGTTAACTCCATTCATATCGTATTACAGGATACCGTACGAACATAGTATCGGATACCTTACGAGCGCAATACAGGATATACTATAGACTATACCGAGGTACGATTAAGAGCTATGCAGCGGCTCTCTTGAGAAAGCACTGTTAAACGACCGTCAAGCCTTTAATCAACGTTTCCTTAATGTGGTTAAATGCGACACCGCTTGCAAAAAATTTGATTGCGCGATACAATGGCTTCCGCTATGAAACGAAAACCGGTAAAAGCGATCCGCACTATCGATGAATTTGACGCGTCTTTTTTTAGCGATTTACAGTTGGGCGTTGAATTGCAGGATTTTACCGAACCGGCACTGCCGGATTTTGCCGTATATAAAACGCTTCGCAGATATGAAAGGGAGCTGGCGGATTTTCATTTTACTAAAGCAATGCACGGTTCCTTTTTGGATGTTGACATTGCAAGTTTTAATTTGGATTTTGCACGATATAGTAAAAAGCTGTACTTGCGTGATTTATTTTTTGCAAAAGTGCTGGATTTGGATTATGTTATTTTTCATGCGAATACAAAACTCCGTTATGCAAATCAAAATGCGTTTACGGTGTTTGCCAATTTGCAAAAAGATTTTTTCGCGGAAGCCTTGGATGCAACCGGATTTTCCGGCACCGTTGTTTTGGAAAATGTACTTGACGCGGCTCCCACATATATTCTGTCGTTACTGAATACCATTCGGCTGCCCCAAGTGAAAATGAATTTTGATTTCGGACATGCAAAACTTTCATCGACGCCGATTGCCGATTGGATTGCGGCAACTGCCGATAAAATCGGGTATGTGCATTTGCATTCAAATAACGGCATAGATGATGTGCATAATCCCGTTACCGCTGAAGACGCCGCATTGCTGACAAAAATTTTAGATGAATATACGATCCAAGTCCCGCTTTCACTGGAATACTGGGACTGCGATTTGAAACATGAAATTGAGAGGTTAAAAAATTTATTATGAAGAGCGAAGCCGAATTAAAAAATCTGCTTGCAACAATCATACCGACTGAAAAAAGTTTTTCCCTAACAACACAGAAAAACTGGGATCTTTTAGCACACCCGCCCGGTTCGCTCGGACATTTGGAAACGATGTGCTGTAAACTTGCGAGTATCCAAAAAACGGTAACGCCGCAGGCGAAAAAAAAATGCGTGTGTGTGTTTGCCGCCGACAACGGCGTATTTGCCGAAGGGGTTACCAGCCAACCGCAAATTACCACGTTCCACTTGGCGGAAAGTATGCTGCGCGGAAACACCGGACTCGGCGCGGTTTCACAGTTTGCAAAATCCGACATTTTTATTTACGATGTCGGCTTAATTAAAACGAGCGAATTTCCGGAAATTAAAAACTTAAAACTGCACAACGGCACGAACAATATTTCTATCGGCGAAGCAATGTCACGCGCCGATTGCGTTACGCTGATTTTGCGTGGCATTGAAACGGCAAAAGAAATTTTTACCGAGCAAGGATACGCGCTGGCAGGTGTCGGCGAGTTGGGTATTTGCAATACCACAACAAGTGCGGCAGTTCTTTCCGCTCTGTCGGAAAAATCTGCATCGGAAACGGTGGGAAGCGGAGCGTCGACAACAACGGAAATGAGACGGAAAAAAATCGCCGCCGTTGACAAAGCATTGAAAATCAACGTCCCGAACGCAAACGATCCGATTGACTGTTTGGCAAAAGTCGGCGGCTTTGATTTAGCGGCAATGTGCGGCTTTTTTCTCGGAGCGGCAATATATCACGGAGCGGCGGTTATTGACGGGTTTATTTCAACGGTAGCGGCATTATGTGCGTACCGTCTCAACGCACAGGTAAAAGATTATCTTTTTGCCTCGCATGCGTCAAACGAAAAAGGCGGAAAACTCGCTGCAGAACTTTTAGGTTTAAAACCGGTACTCGATTTGGAAATGCGGCTCGGTGAAGGAAGCGGTTGCCCGCTCCTTTTTACTCTTATGGATGCAAGTCTTTTTATTTTTTATCACATGGGAAAATTCACCGATACGCCGATTGCAAAAAGCGATTTAATCGATTTGCGTACCGGAAAGCATTCGTAAAATCGGCGGAGATCATGATACGACTCATTACCGGCGGACAGCGAAGCGGCAAGTCAACGTTCGCGGAAAAATTATTTGCGGACTTTTCCGATGTGGTGTATTTTGCAACGGCGGAAAAACGGGAAGACGATTATGAAATGCAAGCGCGCATTCAAAAGCATATTGCACGTCGCAATCAAAAGTGGCGAACCGTTGAATGCTATAAAAATTTTGACACATACATTGGCACGGAAAAACACTACTTACTTGATTGCATTACCAATTCCGTTTCGCGGTTTTTATTTGAATACACCGGAGAAAAATCGAACATCACGGATGATGATTTTGAAACCGTTTTTGCGGCAATCCAAAAAACGTTTTCAACGCTGCTTACCGTTGTACGTGATAAAGATTTGGATTTACTTATGGTAACTAATGAAGTCGGAAGCGCAACAATCCCGATGCACAAAATCTCCCGCATGTTCGTCGACTTGCAGGGAATGACCAACTCTTTTTTAGCTGCGCACTGCGATGAAGTATATTGGTGCGTGAGCGGCATTCCGGTGCGGGTAAAGTAAAACGGGTATCAGCCCTTTTTGATGCGGTATTGTTGTTCGCTTATACTTTATTATTTTTGTAAAGTGTACTACAATGCAAACCGTGAAAGATTTTATTTTAGTATTGGACACGTACGGTTTAATTTACAAAACCTACTATGCGTTTTACCGCAATCCGCTTTTAACAAAAGAGGGAAAAAACATTTCATGCGTATACGGTGTGCTTAACAGTTTGCACCAGCTCATTGAAAAATATCACCCGACAGCAATTCTTGCCGCGTTGGATTCAATCGGACCGACATTCCGTCACGAACAATATGCCGAGTACAAAGCCAATCGGGAAAAAACGCCGGAAGACTTACGCGAGCAGATTCCCCTCATTGAAGAAATTTTACAGGCAATGAATATTCAAACGCTCCGCTGTAACGGTTATGAAGCAGATGATATTATTGCAACGATTGCACGAACCGCAACCGAACAAAAAAAAGAAACCTATATTTTTTCCGGTGATAAAGATTTATTGCAACTCGTTAATGATTTTACATTTATGATTCGGAGCGATAAAATGCACAACCTTAAAATTTTTACCGCCGATGATGTGCAAACGGAATGGGGCGTCGGTGCGGAAAAAATTTTGGATTTGCTTTCGCTGACCGGCGATAGTGCGGACAATGTAAGAGGAGTGGACGGAATCGGAATTAAAACCGCACAAAAAATTTTAACGGAGTATAAAAGTGTCGACGAGCTTTTTGAAAAAATCGAAACCGACACCGTACTCAGCAAAAAGATAAAAGAAAAAATAATTGCCGGCAAAGAAAATTTTGAAACCGCTCGCTCGCTCATTACACTCAAGTACGATGTTCCAATCGAGTTCAGTTTGCAGCCGGGTGATTTTAACTTTGCAGACGGCGCGGCAAAACTGCTGCACGCCGAAATTCCATCGCTTGCAAAAAAGTTTGAATCACTTGCAAACACAAAAACGAGTTCCGCCGTAAAAGATACAGCGCCACCCAAAGCGAAGGTACAAAAATCGGAAACGCTTCAACCGGAGCCGGCAAAAAAACAAACCGGCTCCGCGCCGATTCTCACGCCGCTCCAAAAAATAGCCGCTTCCGAAAAAAACAATTTTTTCCCCAAAGCGAAAACGGTAGTTCTTTCAAGCGCCGACGAAATAAAAAACGTTTTTACGGAACATCAGAGCGAACGATTTTGCAGTGTGTATATGCTGCCTCAAACTGAAACGGAACAGACGATTGCCGCTCTTGCTTTTTGTTTTGACCTTTCGTGTGTGTACATTGTCGATTGTTTCCGTCCGTCGGCGGAAAATTTCAGCCTTCAAACGGAGGTGAATCTTTCACCGGAAATAAAAAACGTTTTTTTAAATTTCTTTTCTGAAAGCAATCATACCTTTATTATCCATGATGCAAAACCGGCACTAAAACTTTTAAAACAAAATGGCTTACTCAATGAGTATGCGCTTTCCATTTTTGATACGGCAGTGGCCGCATGGGTTTTGCAAACGACTCTCAGTAACTATGACATTGAAACGATTGGCAAGTTTATTTTTGATTATCCTTTTATCGAATTAAAAGAAATTAGTAAAAAGAAAAAAACAATTTTCGAAATTGAGCCGGAGCATTTAAAAAATTATTTAATACAAAACACCGTACTCACATTTTATTTACAGCGACTGCTTGCGTCGAGTTTACGCGAAACGGGTCTGGAAACAATTTACACCGATATTGAATTAAAGCTGATACCGGTATTGTGCCGAATGGAAGAAAACGGAATGTATCTTTCGGTTGATGAGCTGAACGATTTTTCAAACAGTATTGATGCGGAAATAAAAAAAATTGAACAGCTGGTTTTTGATTTATCCGGATACGAATTTAATATCGGTTCACCGAAGCAGCTACAAACGGTACTCTTTGACGAGCGTCAGTTGAAACCGCTTAAAAAAATTAAAACGGGTTTTTCAACGGATGATGCAACGCTTGAATCGCTCATGGATGCCGATCCGATTATCCCGTTGATTGTCGGTTACCGAAAACTCACAAAGCTGCAATCAACGTACGCCGTTGCATTGCCGAAACTGGTCGATCGCGAAAGCCGCATTCATACGACGTTTTTACAAACCGGTACGGCAACGGGACGTCTTTCGAGTCGCGACCCGAACTTGCAAAACATTCCGATTCGCGATGAACTCGGACGAAAAATTCGGCATGCGTTTTACGCACCGGATGGAGAACTTCTCCTTTCTGCCGACTATTCGCAAATTGAACTGGTGGTACTGGCGCACCTTTCACAGGATAAAGCGCTCTGCGATGCGTTCAATGAGGGACTCGATGTGCATGCAAAAACCGCAAGTTTAATTTTTCACACCGGCATTGAAACGGTTACCCCTGATATGCGGCGTATTGCGAAAGTGATTAACTTCGGAGTTATTTACGGCATGAGTGCATTCCGGCTTGCTAACGAATTAAAAATTCCGCGAAAAATGGCGAGTGAATTTATCAAGCACTATTTTGAAAATTATTCCGGGGTAGCAACATTTTTGGACGAGGTAAAAAGTTTTGCAGAAACGAACGGCTATGTAAAAACATTGACGGGACGAGTTCGCTACATTCCGGAAGTTACCAACAAAAATAAAATCGTCAAAAGCGCAGGAGAGCGCATTGCGATTAATACGCCGGTGCAGGGAACCGCGAGCGATATTGTTAAGATGGCGATGATTGCCGTTGATGAAAAAATCCGAAAAGAAAAAATCGATGCAAAACTTTTATTGCAGGTGCATGACGAATTGATTTTCAGCTGTCATGAAAACGACGTTACCACATTGAAATCTATCGTAAAAGAAACGCTTGAGTCGGTTATTGCTCTTTCCGTTCCACTGCGCGTGAGTATTGAAACGGGAAAGTCATGGGGAGACTTCCACTAATTTATGAAAAAAATAATAGTCGGATTGGTGGGAACTTCGGGGAGCGGCAAAAACGAAGCGGCGGCTTGTTTTTCAAAATACGATGCCGCACTCATCGATGCGGATTGTGTTGCAAAAAAAATATTAGACGCACACCAAAGCGAAATTATCGGCATGTTTGAATCGGTTTGTCCTGCGGTGAAAAATAGCGACGGTAGTTTGAATAAAAAAGTTTTGGCGGCTTTTCTTTTTTCACACAAAGATGATTTGCGCCGGCACGAAAAATTTATGCTGCCGCTCATTGAAAAGGAAATCCGCAATTTTGTACGCACGGCGCCGCAGCGCATCATTATCCTCAACGCCCCGACACTCCATAAAACAGATTTGATTAACGACGTTGATTGCTTTATCTATGTAACGGCAGCTTTTTGGATTCGGGCAGTCCGGGTGCATAAACGCGATTCGCTTTCGTTGAAAGATACCCTTCTCCGTTTTAAAAATCAAAAAAATTTTTTCAGCGCTTATAAAAAAAAGGGGAAAAAAATATATGTTATAAAAAACAACGGCTCGAAAAAAAACTTGCAAAAAAAAATCGATACCGTTATGGAGGCACTGATTAATTCAATCGAGAATTAATCAGTGCCCACCTTAAAAATCGTTGTTTCGAAAATGTTCAGAATCTACCTTATTATACTGAACATTGAGAAACAATAAGGAAACGCTGTTAAACGGCGTCAAGCCTTTAATCAGCGTTTCCTTATGCATGATTTACTTTTGCACAAGGAAAGCTTTCCAAGCTGAAGTTTTTCGAGCTCACACAAGTTAAAAACCGAATGCCGTTGCTGAAAACAACAACATTCGGTTTTCACGCATTACCATTCTATTTCTAACGTTGAAACAGCGACCGGCGGCTCAATATCACTGATATTGGGTACAACGTCCGCAATCGTTTGCATACCTGCACTTGTTTTCAAAGCATCAGCACCGGTTGCAATCGTATCGTCCGCATTAACCACAACGGAACTGTCTTTTGGAACGTATACGACCCGCGTACCGTTTTGGTACTCCCAAACTCCCTGCGTACTCACCAAAGTTCCGGTTGCGGAAATTTCTCCGGCAGTTCCGCGCACGGAAGCGGTCGCAATCGGTGTCTGTACTTGGAAATTGACTTTTTCCGTCGTTTTCGGCTTTACGTCGGCTTTCATACTGCCGGTATCCAAAAATACTTTTGAGGAAACGGCATTTTCTTTTTGAATAATTTCTTTCAACTTCAGCCGCGTAAGCGGGTTCACCGTAAACGTAGAGCCGTCAATCTTAAAAGTGAGCGTTGCTTTAAACCCCGTGGAAATAACGGAACTCGCCGTGATTTTTTCACCTTTCATGGCAGTATGCCATGCTCCGCCGGTTTGAATTTCAACTTTACCGTTTACTGCAACAACTTCAGCTTCAACCGCGCAAAGATAAGCAGCCGCGATTAAAGAGACACAAAAAAATATACATCTTTTCATCTTTCCTCCCCATGCTAAAAAGTCAGCATGCATTTTAAAGAACCCAAAAAGGCACCGCGTCCTTTTTCTCCGACGAAGTGTCCCAACTCGCAATTGATACACAATGACTGTAGTAATACATAATCAAGAGCGCCTCCCCACTGAAAACCTGAGAATTTTTTTTCATCGTTTTGCGGTTTTGACCCTTTCAAGTATGTGTCGGCGGTGAGCTTAATCAATAAATTGTCAAGCGGTTTAAGTGAACCGAAAAGGCCCAAAGACACCACATCCGAGGGAAGCTGTCCGCTTATTTTTGAAAGCGCCTGCCGTGAAAAGCCGGTAAAAGCGCCTTCACCGGTTTTCGCGTTTGCACCGCTCGCATACAAGGCTCTGAACCCGAATGTCGCATCAAGCGGTTTGAAATAGTAAGTGAGGTCTCCGATAACAAGACCGCCTAATTGTAATTTTTTATCAGTCGGATACTTCCGCAGTGCAATCGTCGTCGAAACATCAAATATCAAGCGCGAAATAATTTGCCCGTCAGCGGAAAACGTTCCGTAGATTTGATACCCGGGCTTTTTTTTCGGCTGTACAAAACTCATAAATTCAAGTCCGATACGGTGTCCGTATTTTCCGACAAAGAAATTTGTTTTTGCATTTGCTGCAATAAATGCAGGTGCCAATGAATACACGGTATTTGTATATGTGCGCGGCATCACATAGAGCGGATTTGTGTAAGTGTTTAAAAGCCCCGTGTAGCCAAAGGTAAATTCCGCCTGTACATTTTGAAAATCAAGCGCAACCGTTGCACCGTCCAATTTTTGTTTAAATATTGTATTTGTATAATCGGCTTGAGGAAAACGTCCGAATATGAACGATACCGCATTGCCCCCATTGAGCGGAAACAAAAAAGAAAAATTCAACTGATCCACATCCACGATGTTTTTTATGTTTGTATTCTTTTTATTTTTATAAAAGTTTCCTGAAAATAAAAAAAGGTAGGATGTATCCAGATAAAAATTATAGTTTCCGTCTTTGTCCATGTTTTGCTGCAGGTACCCGTTTACGCGCTCAAAGTTTTTGACACCAATAGGATTATTTGGCAGTTTAATCGGCGTTTGTATATCGACACCGGCAGCAATCGAAGCACCTCCGTCAATCGCACAGAGCGGATATACCCCGATAACTAAGCTAAAAATAAGTACACCGATCTTTTGTATACGCTTCATTTATTGTTCTCTCCTTTTTCTTTTATAAGTTCTGCAAAAATACGAAGAGCTTCTTTTCCCGAAACGGAACTTGCAGAGCGCGCCGTTTTTTTAACAATGTTCATTCCGACGAGCGTTCTCAGCGCATAGTGATTGCTTTTTCCGACACGATGCCACAAGTTTTTTTCAATACCGAGGCTTTGCAATGCAAGGTTTGCAAATTCATCAAGGCGAATGGCGTCTTGCGCTGTTTTTCCGTTAAAAATTTTTGTATCGTTAAAACTGCGAAACGCTTCTTCAAATGAAGCATCATCGGTAATTTTTTCATCGGCACAGCCTGCCAAATAACACGCCTCACCGATGGAAATTGTATCTTTTGCAATCAGCGCCTCAATTTTTTCCGCACTTTGCGCAAAGCATACCAAGCTCAAAAGTGCAAAACCCCAAAACGTAAAAAATCTTTTCATAAATAATCCTTCCTTATACCAACTCTTTATCGTTCCTATCTAAAATGTTACTGACACCGGCTTTCCCTGTTCATCCTTAAACTCTCTCACCGATATTTTTTTCTTTGTGCCGATTGCATAATCAAACACAATAATATGATCCGCATCTATTCCTTTACCTGCAATATAGAATTTCGTTCCGCGATGCCCTAAAAAGCGGGAGCCAACGATTTTTTCTTTACCTGTACTGCCTTCAAGAGGATACTCCGTCACAAGCGGTGGATCGCCGGTCCCGCGAGCTCCGCTCATCTTATGCTGATAGTTGTTACCGGTTGCAGTAAGTGTAACCGTATAATAACCCATTTCCGTAAACGTAGAAGTACCTGATGAAAGCAAAAGAAATATGGTCACATCAGTACCATTTTTTAGCATTGTAATATCGTATGCGATCGTTTCTCTCTGCCTAGAATCTTCTGAATGCACCGCTTCATCAAGGGCAATATCTGCTGATGAACGGTTCAGTTTTGTTGTACTGTATAATTTAACAGACGGACAGGCGCCGCCCGTTGACGGTTTACGGATATGATAGCCGGCAATATACCTTTTTTCCGCATAGTGAATTTTTCCGTTGATATGATTATTAATATAGTCATCAAAATAGCAAAGACAGGAAAAAAACTGATCGGCATTGAGGTTATTTGGTGATATACGAGTGTCAGATGTCGAAATGGCATTTTGACCGACCGTACTCATTCCGATCTCTAACTTTCTATTATTATACTGGCTCGAATATAAACGGTTGTTGGTTGTGTCAATGCAAAATGCACCTTGAGTGACGCAGCTGAGAGCCGGATTTGAAAGGCAAATCAGTCGGTTACCCGTACCCATATAATAAAAGCTGCCCTGGCGGTCAAACGTAAAAAGCTGTTTTTGCAAATCGCTTGACGTTTCTTTAAAACTCAGCCCTTCTACTTTGTATACGGTTTTTGAGTTTTCCGGATCGGGGGCGAAGTAAAACGCATCATCGTTTCCATCCGAATACAGTACAATATGCGGTGTTACTTTGTTTACCGATAGCACAATGGATGAAACGCCCGGTATTTGACCGCTGCCTTCGGCAAGGTACGTTGCAAAGGTGTTTACGATTTTCAGCGTAAACGTGTACGCACCGGCGGGAAGCGGATCCAGCATAATGGAAGTTGCGTCGTATTTCAAGTTACCGTCTTTTTTCGAATACTGCATTTTGCCCGCCCCTGACTGCACCGTTAAATCCAGTTCCTTGACGCTGCTCGCGGTTAAATCGGTAATCACAGGGAACCCGCATACACCGCGGAGCAATGCACTTGGCTGTATCGTTCCGTCAGACACAAAAAGCCGCACTTGCCCGTTACCTTTTTGCACCGGAAAATCTACCGCAAGATTACAGCCGGTTAAAACCGTTAGAATAAAGTATATGCCGCAAAAAATTCTTTTCATCATCCGTTCCTTATTGTTTCTCAACATTCAATACAATATTCATAGAATCTGAACATTTGCGAAACAACGATTTTAAAGGTGTGTACTAATTAGTTCTCGAGCGAACTAATCAGTGTCTCCTTAAATCGAAATTATACCCGCTTCGCCTTTCTCTTGCAAGTGCGTCCCCTATCAGCGGTTACTGATAATCAATTTTCGGCGTAATCGCTGCTGTTCCCGGTGTAATAATACCGTCCAACGCATTTTTCGCTGCGGCAAGGATTCTCGCGCTGTCAGCTTTGCTGAAAGTTTTGTTATCAATGTCGTACACCCCGACATAATCCTGTGCTGGAGCCGACGTACCCGAAGTAGTATCAGCATCATCGACGGCAAAATATACCTTGTTGCCGCGTACTCCCAGCATTTTTAAAACTTCAGCTTTCTGTGAATCAAGCTGTACACTCGCAATCACAGAAAGATTTTCCGCATCCAGCACAAAAAGTGTTCCGGGACCGTCGCTACCCGCAGGATGTCCGCTTTTAGCAAATACAAAGAGTTTATTTCCGACGATGTCAAGCAGCGCATTGCCTCCCGGCTCCATAAACGTGATGATTTTCTGCTCTTTTTTGTGTTCTGCCATACCTTCGGTACCTGTAGGGGAAGATGTAAAGGATAGGGTAAATTTATCAACATATACATTTACATCGTTACTCCTCTCCTCTCGTACTCTATACAACGTATTCCCGTTTGCTGCAATCGCTTTCGTAGCGTTAAAGTTCCCTTTAATATTTACCTTGTAGGCAGCTCCTGTCCATGTTACCGTTTGTACGGATAGACTTGGATCACCACCGCTGCTCGTATCATATTCATACAGTTTATTGGCTGTTCGGTCATAGTATGTCAAACCCCTATTGCCGTTATAGAATAAACCATTATTATTAGTCGGAGCGGGGGTAGTAGAACGCGTTATACTGCTTTCCGAATAGGCGGACGGAACCAACATCGGTATATTCGTCTCCTTCCTGCCAAAAAAACAACCCCACTTGTCAAAAAAGGTTTGTGTAAAACCGCCGTTCAGTAGCTCATCAGGTTGATCGGTTTTTACCGCAAAGCACAAACTCAAATCATCCAAATCAGGAAACGTATAAAAGTAGTTGTTACCAGCATCCTGCACGACAAGGTGCGGCGTTACCCGGGTCATCTCCGTACGCAGTTCATTTGCGGCTGCTGCGGAAAGGGTTACCGCTTTAGCAACGGCGGTATAGGTGTTGAGTTTATCCATGATGTCAACTTCGACGCTCGTGTAAAAACCGCTCGGGACATCGGAAACCGTCAGCATATTGCCCGAAATCGCCAGATTTCCATCCCGCATCGAACGCACGAGCTGTGAACCGTTTGCGACAAACCGCACCCGGACAAAGTCGGCTTTGTCAAGCCGAGCCATCACATGCCCTTCCGTAACGCTTCGCGCTTGCGTACTTCCCAGTACGAGCCGCAGCTTACCGTCATTTGTTTGCGTCGTATTCGGGATCACAACATCCATGTTACAGGAAAAAAACAACAAAGTAATAAGAATTGAAGCAATCAGCTTTTTCATAAAAACCTCCTAAAAAATTCAATTTTACGAGGTCAGTACAAAGTATTCATCTTTCTCCGCAAAGCCAAATACTTTTCCAACCGATTACTATACAATAAAGAATAAAAAATAGCAAGTCATTTTTTATATTTTTTAAAAAATTTTTGTGTTTTTTTCGCGGAAAAACGTCGCGTTTTATGCGCTGCCTACTGCACTTGCATCAAAACGCGTTCATTTTCCAACGTGAGCGGAATATCCGTGTAAATTTCCGGCACAAAGTTTTTATTCGGCGCGGTCATATACTGCACGTTGACATACGCCGGCGATTGCTGATTTTTAGTACGGATAAGCGTTTTCGGATTCCGCGTCAAAGCGTCCCATGCCCGCGTCGATTCGGCAAAAAGCATAAAACTCCGCGAGTTCATTTCAGAATTGCCGTTTTGCACCGCCAGCCGATTGAGGGTAACCGCCAAATTATTGGAGGCTTTCATGTAGTTTTCCACAAAAAGCGTATCGTTTTCCCGCACCTGCGGCAGTATAATCTTGCGGCGAAATTTTTCCGCTTCAAGCGTTTCCAAAAGCCGCTCATAATAGGCTTGAGCCGCATAGTAGTCCGCCCGCTTAAAAAGTGCATTGCCTAAAGCGAAAAGCAGGTTTGCATCGGTTGACTTATCCGCAAAAGCGTGTGCAAACTCGGTTGCAGCTTGATTGTAATTACCACTCGCATAGTTAATGTAGCCCATTTTGTAACGGAGTTCAGACGAATCAGCATGCTGTTCTACCGCTTTGGCAAAACTTTCCAACGCGAGTTCATAATCGCTTGCGATAAAATACTTAATGTCGCCGTAATCTTCAAAGAGTTTTCCGACCGCCTTGTTCGGCGGCAATTCGCTGATAGCGGCATAGCTTCGATACACGTTGAGGGCATTTGAAAAAATAGTTTCCGCTTCCAAATGCTGTTCTTTTTTTAAAAAAATCTCGCCGTACAAACGCATCGCGTCGATTTTTTTAAAAAATTGATTGAGCGGTAAAACACCGCTGCCGTAACTTTCGTATGCCTTTTTTAAATAATATTCGGCTTCTTCGTTTTTATAATTATACACAAAAAAACGTCCCAAGTTATAATTTGCTTCGGCATCCGCTTCATTGAGTTTTAAAGCCCGCTCCAGCACTTCCCGCAAATCGTCAATTTCATTTTTCTGCGCCGTTGTAATATGCGGCGAAGGTTCGTACCGGCAGGTAATGAGATAACCGGCAAGTTCGTTAAAATCGGCTTGTGAAAGTTTTCGCCCCTTGTTCAAAAAATAATCCTTAAACGGCAGCACTTTTGCAAGATTGTTCGTGCGAATATAGTATTTCATGAGCCCTGCATGGTACGCATCATTACTCCCGTTGTGGAGCAAAAGCCGGTCAAAAATTTTTTTCGCTTCTTCCAACTTTGCCGCGTCTTCCAAACCCCACTCAAGATACACATTCGCCAACGTATAAAAAGCAAGATCCGACTGCGGGTGGTAATCGAGTACTTGACGGCGCAGCACGGTTTCCGCTTTTTGGTAATCACGCAATTCTCGCGACAGCATATCCGAATAAGCGATACCGCCTTCGACATCGTGGTTAAAGTCGGTTAAAAGCCGCAAATATATTTGTTCGGCAGCTGCATATTGTTTTTTTTCGCGGAACGCATCTGCATAACGGAAATACCACCGCTTCTTTTTTCGGTAACTTCCCGCTTTGTCGAATTTTTCAAACGCGGTGATAGTATTACCGCTCTCAATATAAAAAAGCCCGTCTTTGTAATATTGTTCCGCCATAACCGGTTTATAAATAAAATGCCAACCGATAACTAACACGGAACAAATCAGCAGCGTTATAATTCCTGCAATGGTAAGAAGCGGCAAAATCTGATGTCTGAAACGGTACTTGAAAGTTTTCTTTTCGCGCTCGAATTCTTCAAAGCTCTTTTTGTCAAAACCCTTCGGTATTTTGATTGACTTTTTTAAATTAACTTCGAGATATTTTACTACTTTGTTGAGAGATGCTCCTTTGACAATTAAGTCAACCAGCTCCATTTTGTTCACTTCAAGGTCATCATCATAGGCGATGTAGTGCTGAATTTCTTGGCGTAAATTCAACGGCATCGCATTTAATTCTTTGAGGAGTTTTTTAAAATCCTGTTCGCTGATTGCAAGCGGAACATCGCCTTCCATATCGGCTCCCGAAGTTTCGCTTTTTTTCGGAGTAACGAAAGCTTGTCCCGCAGTATCGGCAAACGTTTCAAACCGCTTCGGCGGTGCAAACGAATGATTATCCGGTTCATCGTCTTTTTTTGCAAAACCGGTTTTTTCATCGATTTCAGGAATTTCAACATTTTTCAGTTCTTCAACCGGTTTGTACGCATCGTCCGTCTCGTCGGTTTCGCTGCTCGTCGGAGTTTCTCCATCGGTACTTTCCGTCGTTTCCGGAGTGCTATCATTATCAGGAATTTCATGTGTTTCCGTATATTCAGGTTTGGAAAGCGCATCGAGTTCCAAATCCGCATCAGTATCCGGTATCTCGGTTGCTGCTTCGCTTTCGGTAGACGGAGATTCCTGCTGGTCGTTGTCATCATCAAAGTTAAATTCAGCAATGGGTACGTCAAAGTCGGTTGCAGCGGCAGATTCGCCGGTATCGGCAGCATTTATACGATTAGCTGCCGTCGCAAGCAAGCCACCTGCGTGTTTTACAGCGGACGGCTCAGTTTCAACAGTTTCCGGCTGCGTTATATTTCCAAAGTCGAAATTATCCAAATCGGGGAGGTCATCGACGGAAATATCATGAGTGTTGGCTGTTTCAGAAGACGCGTTTTCATCGGAATGTGCTCTATTTCCAAAATCTAACGCATCCAAGTCGGGAAGGTCTTCAAACGATGGTGGAGCTTCATTCCCCGAGGTTGTCTTTTCTAACGGCTCTTCCGAGGCATAATTATTCGAATCAAAAAGCGAATCGTTAATTTCCGCTCCATCCGTAAAAATCGAAGGTCCATCATGTTTCGTTAAATCTTCATCAAATTCAGGAAGTGCGTCAGTAGACACCGTTTCAGCAGCGGGTTTATGCTCTTCGGATAAGTATTCTTCGGGAACTTCCAGCGTTTCCGTTTGCGCGTTGGCGTTTTCCGCTTTCGAATCTAAATTAATGGAAGAAAGTATATCGGTAAACACATCGGCTTTTTCATTTTTTTGTCTCTGCGGCGCAGTATCCGGCGGTAAATAAGTTTCAGAAATCTCCGGTTGTGTCGAAACCGTATTTACACCTAAGTCTTTGCCCTGTTTCATTTCAACGGCATCATCCGCATCGGTATTCGGAGGAAGCGGCAGCGGATCAAACATTTCGCCCCATTCATCAAGGGTTTCCTTTTCATTTCCTACTTGTAAAATTTCGTTTCGAATATATTCAAGGTCACTAAATTTAGGCATAAATTCTCCAAGTTCATTTTCGGCAAAAACTGATGTTGGCTTGAATTATATGATATTTTGAAAAAGTTTTCAATTTATAAGTAACGGGAAAAATGAGCGTCTCCTTGCAATAACGACAAAAGTCGGCACCTTCAAAACGCGAAATCTTTCTATATAGAATAAGGACATCGCAAGGACAGCGGCTCAAAATAATCTTACAATATCTTGTAAAAAAAGCTCATTCTGTATAAAATAAATGCTAAGTGAGTTTTATAAAAATTGTATGAATAAAAAAAACACCGAAGAAAAAGATGCCGAAACAATAATCCGCACGCAAATCGATGAATCGGTACAAGCAGGCATTCGTCGAGACTATCCTACTGCCATAAAAATTTTAGAAAATCTTTTGATTACCCAAATTGCATTTTTGCGAAAAAACGAAGTCTACCTTTACCGTATCCACATTTTACTGTCTCGTGCCTTTGCGGCAACAGGGGATGCAACCCGCGCCGTTTTTTACGGAAAAGCGGCAGCCAAATTCTCCGGTGCCGACAGCATGGTATTTTTCTTTTTAGGGCGGGCGTACTTTTTAAATAAGCAATACCGACAGGCAATTTCCTGTTTTGAAACCGTTCTAAAAACGGAGCCGAACAATACGGCCACACTTGCGATGGCGGCGTATGCGCATTTAAAGGCAAAACGGGTTGAATCGGCGATTGAGCTTTTTGAAAAAGCGTTGACCTTGGAGCCGCAAAATCCGAAACTGAACGCCGGATATTTGAACGCCCTTTTTGTTTCTGCCGTTAAAAACTTTAAAAACGGTTCGTACGAACTAGCGCGACAAATGTTTACCTTTGTGATTAATAACGGTCTTGACGGAGTTGCCCCGCGCCTCTATCTCGCCCATACGCTCAAAGCAATGAAAGCGTACCCTGAAGCCTTAACCCAATATGATGCGGCAACGCAGTTTGCCCCCGAAGACACTTCGCTCCAATGGTACAAAGCGCTGACGCTGCTTCTCATGCACGAAGTGCAGGCAGCTACTGAAGTTCTCGCATCAATCGGGCTCAATCTTGAAGGAGATTCGGTTACCGAGCAGTTTTTAGCTTTAGGCGTGATTCGCCAGCACATCCAAAAAGGCGAGTGGCAGCGGGCGATTGTCGCCGGACGGCTTTATAGCAAAACTTTCGGAGCGAGTACCGAAATACATATGCTTTTAGCCGAAGCACAAAAAAACTTGGGGCATATTGACCATGCGTTGAATCATTATTCACGGGCGTTGGAACTTTCGGAAAATGATCCGATTGTGTATTATGCAATTTTTGAACTTTTATCCGAACATTATCGCTGGGATGCCATGCAAAAAGCGATCATCAATGCGGAAGAAACGACCGACTTTGATGAAAACGATTTGTATTTTTACAAAGTGATTACCGCCGCACACATTGATAATCCGCCGGAATAAGTGATGCCGCAACTCCAAGCCCTCGTGCAGTCCTAAGCATATGCTTTCAATCATCAAGTGTACAACGCAATGGGGACGTGTTATGTAAAGCTC
>CALDWC010000177.1 GCA_937923945.1 uncultured Treponema sp. | reverse complement strand
ATAGAAAAAAAAAAAAAAAAAATAATGTCAAGTGAGTTTTTTGAATTAGTAATCTTTTTTTTATAAAGAACCGAATTTACAGATTTATTGTATTTTTCCGCGTATTCTTTCATTGACAAGTTTTTCAGCCGCGTATATAATACTAAAATGCAAATAGTACCAACGGCATATCAAACACCTGCGATTGATGCGATTGACAGTAAAGCACTGGTTGCCGCTTTTGAAGCGCGGTTCGGGCGTTCCGATGAACCGATTTTTTGCGGCAGAGCGCCGGCGCGTGTCAATCTCATCGGCGATCACATCGACTACAACGGCGGCTTTGTCCTGCCCTGTGCAATAAATCGGTACCTTTATGTGCTGGCACGAAAAAAGAAAGGGCGCACCGCTTCCTATTACAGCGCGGAGTTGGACGCCGCTTTTGAATGCTCGCTTGACGAAGCGTTTACCTACAAGTCCGATCTCGGCTTTGCCAATTACATAAACGGCTGTTTGGCGGGTTTACAAAAGCACGGCGCAGTATTCGATTCGGGTTTTGAACTTTTTATAACAAGCACTATTCCGGTCGGCTCCGCACTTTCTTCGTCAGCCGCCCTGGAAGTCGCTTTTATTCTCACCGCCGCTACATTATTCGGCGCCGCCATTTCACGGACCGAAACCGCCCTTTTGGGAAAATGGGTCGAAAACGAGTTTTTAGGTTTACAATCGGGCATCATGGATCAGTTTATCATTGCCAATGCGAAAGCACACACCGCGATGCTTTTGGATACATCCTCGCTGCGTTGCGAGTATATTTCTTTGGATTTAAACTGTCAGGATTCGCAGGGAGGTGCTGCGTATTCTTTGGTCGTGATGAACTCGAATAAACCGCGGTCGTTGGTCGGCTCAAAATACAACGAGCGAAAACGCGAATGCGAAAAAGCGTTGGCGATTTTACAACGGAAGTTTTCCGTTAAAACATTGTGTGAGCTTGTCCCCGCCGATATTCCTTCCGTTGAAGATTTTTTGAAAGCGCAATGTTCCGATACAACCGAAGCCACCGTGCTTTTTCGGCGGGTGCGGCATTGCATCACGGAAAACAGTTTAGTACAAAAAGCCGTTTCCGTTCTGCGTAAAAAGGACGTGAAAGCGTTGGGAGTTTTTTTAACGGAATCCCACGCTTCGTTAAAAAACGACTATGAAACCAGCGGTCGAGAATTGGATTCCCTTGTTGCAAACGCCCTTACGGTGAAAGGCTGCATCGGAGCGAGAATGACGGGGGCGGGTTTTTCCGGTTGTGCGATAGCTATTGTTGAAACTTCCGAACTGGAGCGGTTTAAAAAAACGGTAGCTGAAAATTACCGCAAGGAATGTAACTTGAGGGCTGATTTTTATGTTTGCGATAGTGTTGACGCTGCAAGCGTGGGCACTTTAAAAAACGTATAAATCGTTAAGGAAACGCTGATTAAAGGCTTGACGCCATTTAACAGCGTTTCTATAAGAGGAGTACATTATGAAGTATGTTTTAGGATGTTTTATGCTGTGCGCTTTGGTATGTGCGGGATGCGCCTCAACGAAATCGAAAAAAACGGAAGCGGTCGGTCAAACCGAAGCTGCCGTATCGGCTCCGAAACAAGGCGTGGAAAAAGTTTCGGATCGTGCCGCAGAAAAAGCTATACGCAAAAAATACAAAAATAACCCAAACACGGATGCCCGTTTTGATGTCAAATATGAAGTTTTATTTCACGGCAGCACTGCTGCAGTCGGAAGCTGCGTTATTCGTTCGACGGACGAATTAAACGGCTTGCGTTCATTTTCAGCCGATATGAAAAAAAAATATGCCGCTTTCGATTTTTCAAAAAAGGCAATAGTGATTGCAAGTGCGGGGCGTTTTAATACCGGCGGATATGCAGTTGATCTTGCATCGGCGGTTTTAGAAAACGGTCGCTTGAACCTCACCTTTGCCGTTTCTTCACCGGGACCCTATGATATCGTAACGCAAGCGTTGACCTATCCTTTTGTTGCAGTGGCGGTTGCCGCGGATGAAAACACGGATATTACCATGAATATTATCGGAGCGGGAAAAAGCGATGTACCGTCACGCGTATCACAATAGTTGCGTCAATGAATGCGGATATTATAAAAAACTTTTTTGTTTTTGAAGGGATTGACGGCGCCGGAACCACAACGCAGATTGCACTTCTTGCAAAATATCTGCGGGATTACGGAAAATCCGTGCTTGAAACGAGCGAGCCGACGGCGGGTGAAACGGGATTGTTTTTGCGCCGCTGCCTTTCCGGTGCCGTTCCCGTGCAAAGCGAAACGATTCTTATGCTCTTTGCTGCAGACCGCAATGAGCATCTTTTTTCATCAGACGGGATTATATCATCGCTTAAAACAACCGATTATGTTATTTCCGACCGTTACCTTTTTTCCAGTTTAGCCTATCAAGGAGCGAGCGGTCTTTTTGAGCAAGCACAAAAATTCAATGGAGACTTTCCGCTCCCCGAAGTGTTATTCTTTTTTGACTGCGCCGTTGAAACCGCCTTTTCACGGATTGAAAAACGAGCTGCTACAAAAGAAATTTATGAGACGAAATTGTTTCAAAAAAAAGTGCAAGCGATGTACAAAAAAGTGTTATTGCTCTATGAAAAAACGCCCATGCACATTGTTATGGTTGATGCAAATAAATCCGTTGATGACGTACACGCTCAAATTACCGGTGCATTGCAAGATTTACAAATCCTTCCATAAAAAAAAGATTAAAAAACTTTTTCGTATGTGATAATAAAAAAAATATTTTGCATTATATTACGGGTGAGAAGGAGATGTGAAATATGAGTGCAATTAATTCTATTATCATCGAAGGAAATGTAGTGCGAAAACCGGAGTTGACGCAAACTCCGAAAGGAACACCGGTATGTGTGTTTTCCGTGGCGAACAATCGGTTTTATCGGAATTATCAGGGCTCGGTTCAGCAGGAAACGTCGTTTATCGATGTTGAAACCTGGGCGGAACTTGCAACGCAATGTGCGGAACTCGGAAACAAAGGTGTTCCGGTTCGCGTCGTCGGGCGGGTGAAGCAGTACCGCTGGAAAAACAGTGCGGGAAAAAATTGTGCCGCCGTTCGTATTGTTGCCGAACATGTGGAGTTTAAAACGAGGAACCAGCTCAATACGGAAATTGACGATTTGGTCGAAGAAGATCACCACATTGAAGCGGCAATCCGCGAACGACAGGAAGCTGTCCTCCATGCGGTGCAATAAAAAAGTTTTTCTTTTCACTTCGGAGAAAAACAACCCCAAACGTAATGTGTAAGCCGTCCGGTATTTTGGTATTGAAGATACGCAAACGGTTTCATTACGTTCGGACAAAAAAAAAGAGATTGACTGTTTAGGGGGAAAGTCAATCTCAAGCCGCTTGCGGCATCTGGATGTCTACTGCCGTTCTGTTGCGGTATACCCTATTTTCGGATCAAACATTGAAAAACTTTAATGCTTTTGAAATAATTTTTCGCTTTATTTTTCACACGTTTTGCAAGCGATAGTTGAAAAACGACTCTATAATGCGCGCTTTTGCATTACCGTCTTATATGTGCAAGTTTCCAATCTTCTTTAAAATATAACCGCAGATTGGAAACTTGGTCACTTTGAAACGTATAATGAGTTTGGCGTTTCAAAGTGCAAACTCGTCAGTTTAACGAGACACACTAACTTTGTGCCGAAATTAAACGTCCATTTGAAATCATCAAGTGAGCAAATGTCAATTTGCGAAGGCGATGATTTTTCGCACGTTCGCAACGAAGTGAAAACGTGCATTCTAAAAATGCGATCTTTTGCGGTAGCAAAAGTCGTCAGTTTAACGAGCCGCGCTATTTTAGCGGCGATGTTAAACGTCCGGTTTTACTTTTGCCCGGGCGGGAAGTAATGCGTGCAGCGCTTCGTCGCTTTTACATTGTAGCAGCTCTGCGATCAGTTCATTTAAAACGGGCAGCTGAAACTGTAAGGTTTCCAGCTCCGATTTGGTAAATCGGGATAATACATAATCGGCAATATCCGCCTGTTCGCATGCTGGACGCCCGATGCCGATACGGATACGCCAAAACTCGGACGTTCCCAGTTGTGCTTTTATCGAACGCAAGCCGTTGTGTCCTCCCAAACCGCCCGCCCATTTTAAGCTAATAACCGCTTTATCCAACTCAAGCTCATCGTGAATGACCACCAACTCGTGCGGTTTGATTTTATAAAACTGCATCATTTTGACAACGGCATTACCGGAGTTATTCATATAAGTGAGCGGTTTTAAAAAATGGAGCGTTTCCGTTCCGTACGGAGAATCCACTCGGGCATATTCACCGATAAACTTATTCTGCCAATTTAAATCGCGCGTTAATTCCAAGTTTTCCGCACAAAAGCCGAAGCGGTAAAATCGGGCAAGGCGGCATAGGTAAAGCGTCACTGATTTTTTTTGCACCACGCTAAAAGCTCCCGATGATTCCGCGAAGCTTTGCTGATTTTACTTGAATCGTATACGAACACAAATTGAGCTTTTCCGTACGGAACTTCATAGCCGTTAATTTTTTGACCGAAGTCATATAAAACATCCGGTGAGGTTTCATCGACGTAGTTTTGAAGTTCGGTACTTTGTCCGTGATGGATCCGTACAGTAAATCGGCTTGCATTGCCGTATAAAAATTTTCGCCGTTAATCCACACCAAGTCAACGCTTCCGTCTTGTTTACCGGCAGCTTTTTCCGCAATCAAAAGATTTAAAATATCATCGATATCCATACCAACCCGATTGACTTTAATTCCATATTTTTCTTGAGCAATGTCACTTAAAGTACCGTCAATCCAACGATTGGTCAGCATACTGCCGCCCCAACTGTAAAAGTTTACGACATCGTCTCCTTTTTCCGTCCCGCCCATACAATAGGCAAATCCCATTGAAAAAGCTATCAATACCGTAAAAAGTTTTTTTTAAAAATTGTTTTTCATCGATATCTCCTTGAAAATTATTCGATATTATTTTATTTATTTAACTTATATTTTCAAGATACATTAAAATGTATATACTACTCCGAACTTTGGAACAAAATAGATAAACTCGGATTGCCATACAAACTTTTTCTTTATCTGTGGCTTTCCTTCGACTTCATATTTTGTATGCATACTTTCCGTATCGGTAAAAAATCCTAAATTTAAAAATACTTTTACCTGTTCACTCGCTGCATATCGCGTTTTTCCGAATCGGATGCCGCCAACAACGACATCCGTCTTTTTCCTGCGATGAGATAAAACGGCACAAGCGGTAAAAAATGCACTGATTAATTCAATCGAGAATTGAGTGCATCTTTCAAAAACTTGGATTAGATTTTTAGAGACTACTTTTCAGTACCCATGTTTAATCCTAGTATTTTATACTGAACATTGAGAATCAATTAGAAAACACTGGTAAACGGCGTCAAGCCTTTAATCGGCGTTTTCTGAAACACTTATCACTCTATCATCGCAGTAACAGTAATGCGATCATCTTACCTAAGGTAATACGATCATCTTACATGAGGTAATGCGATCGTCTTACACAAGGTAAGATTGCACGCGGACTCATTTCTTGCAGGGATTATTCTTCGCTTTGCTCAACATGACAGGAGCCCCATTGCCTGTCATGTTGCGGCACTAAATACTTCAATCGAGGATTAATCACGGCCTCTCTTAAGTACCATACAGCACCTCTTTTAACGAAGACGCCGGTAAACGACTGTCAAGCCTTTAATCAGCGTTTCCATAAGCGCGTCTCTAAAAACTTTTAAAATTTTTATTTTTTTCTATGGTGTTATATCTATTGACCTAAAATTTTAGAAGGTGTACAATTCTTTTCCATGAGTATTTTTGATTTAGATGCGGCAATCCGCAAAGTGCCGGATTTCCCGAAAAAAGGCATTCTTTTTTATGATATCACGAGCATATTGATGCAGCCCAAAGCGTTTTCGTTTTGTATTGATACGATGTATAATTTATACAAAGACAAACCATTGAACGGAATTGCAGCCGTTGAATCACGTGGCTTTTTATTTGCAGCGCCGCTTGCGGCAAAGTTGCATCTTCCGCTTTTGCTGATTCGTAAAAAGGGAAAACTTCCCGGGAAAATATACGAATGCGAATATGCACTTGAGTATGGAAGTGCAACGATCGAAGCCCACCAAAGCGATATTACCCGCGGAGGTAAATACTTGGTGATTGATGATTTAATTGCAACCGGAGGAACACTCCAAGCCTGTAAAAAAATTTTAGCACAGGGTGGCGCTGAAGTTTCCGAGTTTTTTGCGGTAATCGGTTTATCCGAATTTCCGTATGCGGATGTTCTCGCGCCGACGCCGGTTACAACACTTGTTACGTACTGAGTATATCCAATGAAAAGGAGAACGCTATTTCGGTACTTTAATCAACGGAGTCGTATCGCTGCATGATAGAATTTTTTAAATTGAAAAATCTTCCCCGTACGCAAAGGCTCATAAAAACGGTAAAAATTTTTGAGCAGCTGGAGCAGTCGCTTGTTTCCAACCGTCCGGAGCCAATGCTGGATGATTTTTATTTAAAACAACTTTTCACCGTCGTTGAAAACGATTGCAGTGAAACAGTGCGTGCTTTGGGAAGGCGATACTTTGCCGAACCGTCCGAACAACATGGACGCGATGACAAACTGCGATTTGTCAACACGATGCGGCATCATCTGTACCGCGAAACCGGTGTTGAACCCGCCGAATGGGATTTGATTATACCGCATACCGATTGTGCCGGCGAGCTTCAAAGCGCCCCTGCCCGCAAACGCCCCTTTTTTAAAAATGTTTTTGTTTATGCGGAAAATATTCGCTCGCCTTTTAATCTCGGATCACTTTTCCGCACCGGTGATGCATTCGGTGTTGATACGATTTTTCTTTCGCCCGATTGCGTGTCACCTGAAACTGAACGCGCCAAGCGAAGTGCGATGGGCGCTTTGAACTTCGTGCCGCATTGGCGGCTTCCGCTTGAGCGCATTGTAGAAAACCTGCCGGAAGATTTTCCGGTTATTGCGCTGGAAACGGGCGGCACCGAAATAAACACTTTTGAGTTTCCGCGTGAAGGTATTGTGTTGGTCGGCTCGGAAGAACTGGGACTCACGCCGGAAAGTTTAGCCCGCAGTTCTTCCCGCGTGAGTATAAAAATGCACGGTATCAAAGCTTCAATCAACGTCGGTGTAGCATTCGGAATTTTTATGGAAAAGTGGGCGACTGCGATAACCGGTCGATAAAAAGCGCTTGTTTTCATCGAAACAAAAGTACCAATGCTTGTTTAAAATGTACATTTATTTTATAATGATATCCGGTTATGATCAGCATATTTTTAGAATTGCCTTTTCAACGGCAAGTGAAAAAAATTTATACGGTACGATTTACGGAACTGCTTAAAAACGCCGAACAGTTCTGCCTTACCAACGGAGGCAGTTTTTTTTCTCAATCGAACAAATACTATTTTTACTTTTCGAGCGAAGTCCTCGCTCATGAGTTTTCGAGTGTGCGTTTTTTATTTTTACTGCACGGACTTTTAACAAAAAATGCTGCGATGATTGAAAGCTACCGAATCATTATCGATAAAACTGCGAACACATTCGATGAAATTGAATTGGAAAATCATTTTGATAAAACCCGCAATATTCTCATCGATGAAAATTCATTTTATGTAACGAACCGCGCATATCAAACTTTTTCGGATTATGTAAAACTGGAAAACACGTCGGCAAAAATTTGTAAGATTGAAGCATATACGATTTTTGAAGTGATCGAAAAAAAGAAGCACGGGGACAAACCGATCCCGTCAATTGTTTTGCATAAAAACGATTCTTTTTTTTGGGTGATCTATAATTTTATTTTGCAAAATCCAATTTCCGATCAGGATTTAAAATATCTGACAAACGATGAAAAATATTCTTTTAATCAAGTGCACATGGCAATGCAATATTTTAAAAAACATCGCTTTGAAAAAGAATTACCGGATTATTTTACCGATGCTTTTTTAATATATACTTCGCTGTATTTTAAAATTTATAAACAAAAAAATCACGATTCGCTGCCGATTATTTATTCGGGCGATTTACGCAACGAACAATTAAATGCTGAAATTCAAAAAATTTTAACCATCATTCCTGAAGCTGAAGTTCGCGAGCTTTCAAAAAAATTACCCAGTATTGCGAAAATCGCTGACGACATGCTCAGCTTGGTTTTCCTCACGACGATTTTTTCAAAGTTTCTTTTTATTGATGAGTTAACGGAATTTTTAACTTCGTTGAATAAATCCCCTGAATTTTTTTCGGATCTTTGTGCATGGCTTTATGCGAACGATGTTATTTTCGAACCGAATAATTTATACGCGCATTCAACGCACCTCGTCGATTTCGTTGAAAGCAAAGTCGGTGAAAAAACACAAATGCTTTATGACAAGCTTTCCGCATTTTTAATTTCAAAATATCGCGCCGGTGAAATAAGTCCTTCCGTTGAATTTGTGGAAATCATAAATGCGATGCACTACAAGCAAACGGATATGATTCGTCTCGCAATTTTTCTGCATACTTCCGAAATGCAAAATTGTACTCCGGAGGATATAGAAAACAAGTTTCACGATACCGCTTTTTTTACCGGATTGCAACATTACCAAAAAGCGCAAAACTTTTTTATAAACTTTGATGATTCAAAAGCACTGGATGAAATAAAGCTTGCGATTTCTGAATTTAAGTATCACCGTTTTTCAGTCGGTGAATATAAGGCAATGTTTTTTTTAGGAATGTTTAGTTTGCGAAAATCACATATCAGCGATGCGATCAATTATTTTTCGTATGCGTTGGATACGGCGCATAAAATCAACGACGCTGAATTTTTATGCGAAGTTATCTTTCATATCAGTGTTGCCTATTTTTTGAAAAATGATTTAAGTCTTGCGTTGAACAATTTAAAAAAATTGGATGAAACTATCGAAAAAAATTTTGCACAAAATTGGAAAGTTCGATCATTGTTTATGACGGGTAGAGTGTATGTGCAGATGGGCGAATACACAAAGGCGGAAGAATTTTTTACAACGGCAAAAAATTTTTCCGAGCAGTATTTTATGAACTTACTTCCGATGTGTGATATTTGGCGTGCATCAATGCTTCCGTTCCGGAATCAAAATATCCAAGCACAAAAGATTTTTGAAAAATATGTAGAAACGAATTTTGATGCGGTTACTTTATTTTTAGCGGGATTATGTATTACGCCCGTTTTAAAAGACGAAACGGAAAAAATACTTTCGAGTGAAATCGCATCGCTTCCTTATGAAAAAATATTACCGACAGTTTTGGAAAAAATTGAACAAAGTGATGAGACAATTTCAGGTTTTTCTTTTGCAGAAGACTTAACCCGAAAAACAAAAACGGCGCTTACAACAGCCGAAGATTTATTTCAAATGTTTTTGCTTTATTATCAATGCACTGTGTTTAGTTTGGGAGTGTCGCTTTCCGAAAATAAACAAAAACTTGATATGCACTTAAAAAAAATGAATGCGCTCGCGAACAAATCGGTGACGGAAAAAAACATTTACGCGCATTGGTATTTTTATTTTTGTTATGATATAAGCGCAAAATTAAACGGTGAAAATTCTTCCGAAGCAATCAGCTATTTAGGAAAAAGCTTTAAGCTACTTCAAAGCCGCGTGATGCTCACAAACGAAAATGATGTCCGCGATAAATATATGAAAAAAAATTTTTGGAACGCAAAAATTTTAGATGCAGCAAAAAAACAAAAACTGCTTTAAATTTTTTGTTTTTTTTATACAATATCGATTCGGAGGAAAAAATGGAATTGATGCCGAACCGTTCATTGAACGGACTGTACATATTTTTGGATTGCATATTTTTAGTTTTACTTGCATTTTATTTTGTGAAAACGAAGCGGTATGTGCCGCTCCTCGTCGGTGTACTCGGCGGGCTGCTGTATTTTTTAGCGGACTACGGCGGATTTTATTTGCTGCTCGGAACGCGAAAAGTAGTTGGTGCAAATCCGTTTTGGTTTTTACTATGGCTCAGTATGAGCTACGGATTCACCAATATGGTATGGATGTGGCTTTGGTTTGCCGAACCGGAAAACCGACTGGAGTTTTCGCTTTTGATTATCGTGTGGTGGTTTTCCGTAGCGGTTATCAGTAACGGAGCGGGTGCTGCGTTCCCGGTGATTAGCATTGAACGCGGCACGGGCGGTTACCACTGGATTATGGCTGTTCTTTTGTTTATAGGCTATGCGATTTTAATTTTTAAAAACTTGCAGACAAAGCAGCCGACTGAACGCATGCCGCTTTTGAGTATTTTGGCAATCGGGCTTTTGGTGCAGTTTGCATGGGAAGCGGTTTTGCTGATAACGGGAATCCGCAGTGCCGGTATCCGCACGTTGATTGTTGACTCATTGATGGAAACAAATTTAGGTGCGCCGTATCTGTATTTGATTTACACGGCGGTTTCCAAACCGAAAGAAGTTGCGTAAACAATTCGAAACGCATCCGTAGTTTTTTATAAACCGCGCGGTGCAAGAGCGGGATCTATCGCAGTGTTTTTTTTGTACACCATAAAGTACAGTTTCGATTGGGTGAGGAGCGCTTTTTCGGGAAGTGTTCCCAAAACCGTTCCGGGCGAAACTTTTGCCCCTACTTGTGCGGAAACCGTTTTTAAACCGGCATACACGTAAATGTAATCATTCGCCGATTTAACAAAAACGACACTGCCGTAGCCGCGGTATGGACCGCTCGAAACGACTTTACCGCTTGCAATCGCTTTGACGATATCACCGCCGCTACCTTGAATAACCACGCCTGCGGTTTTGTCATCGAGGTACGAAATTTTTTCCGAAGCGATCGGCCACAGAATTTTGGTGTTCGCTTTTTTTTGACTATACTGGCGTAATTCATCGGTTGCGGCGTTTTTCGGGGTAGTTTTTTTCGGCTGCGTTTTTGAAGTGCTTGAAGCGGTCGCCGTTGTACGAACCGGCACTTTCAATTTTTGACCAACTTTAATAACGCTTTGTGCACTTAATCCGTTCAAAGAAAAAATTTCCGCTTGTGTAGTGCCGAATTTTTTTGCGATACCGTACACCGTATCTCCCTTTTGTACGATATAGGTTTGTGTGGCTTTTTGGTCGGATTTGAGATTTCTTATTTCAGGAATTTTTATTTTTTGTCCGACGACAATTTTTGTCGCATCGCTTATCCCGTTGTATTCTAAAATAACCGACATTGCGACGCCGTATTTTTTGCTTAATCCGTAAACGGTTTCACCTTTTTTCATGGTGTGAATCGTTTCACTGAATGCGTTTGCAAAGGTCAGTATAAAAATTGCACTTACAAAAAATCGTTTTATCATAATTCAAGCCGACACCGCTTTTGTTATCGGCAGATTGGGGACGAACTTTAAGGAGGCTCTGATTAATTCAATCGAGAATTGAGGGCATCTTTCAAAAACTTGATTAGATTTTTAGAGATGCCCGTCGAGTTTTGAAAACTTATCTAGTTTATAAATTAAATTTCAGACAAGATTGAACATATCTTTCAATTCCGCTTTGCTTCAAAGTGGCTGAATGTCAAAGAAAACGAAGCCCGTCCCTGCGTCACCGAACGCAATGATGTTGAAAAACCGAACATCTTTGCCATTGGCGCTTGAGCGTTGATAATATCCGTGTCCTGCTTCACCGTTGTACCCAAAATGATACCGCCCCGCTGCGTAATCTGGCTCATCGCTTCGCCCAAAAATTCTTGCGGCGCTTCAATGTCGACATTCATCACAGGTTCAAGCAACACCGGCGACGCGTCATTGCAGGCTTTATCGAAGGCGGAGGATGCTGCCGCTTCAAATGCAAAGGCGGTTGCCGTTGATTCATCGTAATTTACGGAAACCAATTCCGCCCCGATGTCAACGCACGGATAGCCCATACGGATACCGCCCAAAAAAGAGCCTTCAACCGCTTGCTTAATCGCCTCAAACAATTCTTCCGGCAATGCATTTGCCGCTCCGCCGCCGGACTTTGCAGAAAAAGTTTTTACGCTGCTAACAAATTCGTTGCCACTTCCTCGTTCACGCGGAAATACCCGCAAAGTAACTCCGGCTGCATTTTCTTTGCCGGCGATAATCTTTGAAAAGTTTTCTGCGGCGATCGCTTCTGCGGTAATCGACTCGCGGTAGGTAACCCGCGGATTTCCAACTCGGGCTTGTACGTTAAAATCCTGCAGCATGCGAGTGGTCAGCACTTCCAAGTGCAGTTCGCCCATTCCCGAAATAATCAGCTGTCCGGTTTCCGGATCTTCTTTACCGATAAAAGTCGGATCGTCTTTTGCCAAAATTTCAAGCACTTCTTTTAAACGGTCTCTATCTGAAAGGGTTTTCGGTTCAACGGAAACCGAAATTACCGGCTCGGGAAATTGTAAACCGTGCAGCATAATCGGAAAGCCTTCACTTCCCAAACTATCGCCCGTTTGAGCGTTTTTCAAACCGATAAACACCGCAATATCGCCCGCGGCACACGAATCAATTTGCTCGTACTTATTGGAATGCACCCGCAAAATACGGTTTACGCGCTCTCTTTTTTTCTTGGTAACATTCAAAATTTGTTCACCGGCTTTTATTTTTCCCGAATACATCCGAACATAGCACAAAAAACCCGCTTCTTTGTCGTACTGCGTTTTAAACACAAAACCGAGCGGGAATTTTTTTTCATCGCAGGTAATTTCAACCTGTTCGTTTTTTTTATTGATGCCGATTTGCGGAACTACTTCATCCGGTGCCGGTAAAAAATCGGTAACCGCATCCAAAAGCGGCTGAATACCGATATTTCGGCGCGCCGAACCGCAGAGAAACGGTACGTAGTTTTGAGCCAGCACCGCTTTGCGGATTTCCGCTTTCAAAAGCGACACCGGAATTTCCGCACCTTCCAAAAGCAATTCGGTGATTTCATCTGAAAACGCCGAAACCGTGTCGAGCATTTTTTCGCGCCATTCGTCGGCGAGTGCCGCATGTTCGGGAGCAATTTCCTTCACTTCAAATTTTTCGCCCTCAGTTGTTGCATCGAAGTAAATTTCTTTTTGATTGATTAAATCAATAATGCCCGAAAAACTATCCGCACTCCCAATCGGAATTTGGAGCGGCGCGGTTTCAACGCCAAACTTTTTTTTCACATCGTTCATCGCTCCAAAAAAATCGGCCCCGAGCCGATCCATTTTATTGACAAAACAAATACGGGGGACTTGATATTCGTTTGCTTGTTTCCACACAGTTTCGGTTTGCGGCTGCACCCACCCAACCGCACATAACACGGTCACGGCGCCGTCAAGAACCCGCAAAGAACGTTCCACCTCGGCGGTAAAATCCACATGTCCCGGTGTATCAATAATGTTCACCTGAAAATCGTGCCAATAAATAGTCGTTGCCGCCGACTGGATGGTGATGCCGCGGTCTTGCTCCTGCTGCATCCAATCCATCGTTGCAGCTCCGTCATCAATTTCGCCGATTTTATGAATTTTACCGCTATAAAACAGCATCCGCTCCGTCGTGGTTGTTTTACCCGCATCAATGTGCGCCATAATTCCGATATTTCGCATTTTTTCAAGCATAGGGCGGCATTATAGCACAAAACGGCGGATTTTGCAAGTATATATAAAAAAATAACACGGAAATCACTTTTTATGTAAAGAAAAAAAGATGCTGAAAATACGGGAATAAATTGATATTTTTTCCCACAAATTTGCTTGACAAAATGGAGTATTTTCGTATAGTTATACCGATTTACCATGAAAACAGGCAAAAACAAAAAAAGGAAATCGAATAAAAAGCGAAAACCGGTACGCAATGTAAAAAAAACATATCTATTTATTGCATTGGGGATTTTTTCAACGTGTGCTTTTTTGTTGATTGCTTCATTTCTGCTGGTACCGAATATTGCTTCCACCCTTGATAAACAGCACCGCATCCAAACAACTTCCGAGCAAAAAACAGAAACGCAGCTTGCAAATACACCGATAGAAAATAAAACGCAAATCGCAAACAAACCCGCAAAAGATAACGCAACGCGCGTCACCGCCGCACCGACAAAACCTGACAAAGCGTCCGGTAACAGTCCGGCAAAACAGAAAACAACGCCTATCGACACGCCGGCAAAGCCTCACACTGCATCAAACGGCACGCGGCGAGAAACTGAAATGCCGCAAACGCAACATACTTCAAAACCGGCTCAAAATCCGATCGAAACACCGCTGCCCCATCAAAAAGTAAATTCTCCGGAAAAAATGTCATCCGATACCAAATCCAAAATCGAAGCACCGTCCGACACAAAATCGCTCCCCAAAACGACGCCGCAACAAAGTGAAACAATCGCCAAAGTTGAGTCCGCGTCGGAAAAGTCGATTATCAAACCGGCAAAAGCCGGCGTATTGGTATTTGTGTTTGACGATGCGGGACACAATCTCGTACAGTTGCAAAAGTTTTTAAACTTACCTTTTAAATGCACTATTGCGGTACTTCCCGGTTTGCCGTATTCGAAAGAAGCCGCTGACAAAATACGTGCAGCGGGACATGATGTGATGCTTCATCAGCCGATGCAAGCCCTCAATCGCAACCTTGATCCGGGACCGAATGCTATCACCGCTGCGATGACTCCCGATGAAGTGCGCCCTCTCCTACGGGAAAATATTGCCGCGCTTGAACCGCTTGTCGGAATGAACAACCATGAAGGTTCATTAATTACCGGCGATGAAACGTTGACACGAGCATTTTTGCAAACGGTTAAGGAAAAAAATATCTTATTTTTGGATTCCCGAACCAATGCCAACACGGTTGTTCCTAAAATCGCGGCAGAATTAAACATGCCGATTTTAGAGCGAAACATTTTTTTGGATAATTCAAAGAAAACCGACGATATGAAACGGCAAGTGGAAATCGGCATGGAATATGCGCGCAAGCACGGTCAGGCGATTTTAATCGGACATATTTTTACGCCAGAACTTGCCGACCTCCTCCGAGAAATGTATCCTTCCATTATTGCGCAAGGCTTTGAAATAAAACGCATTTCGGAATTATCCGCAAAAAAAGAAGTTGCTCCATAAAAACAACTCAACCTGCGGATAAAAATTCCGACAAATAAAGGGAGGAGCTTTTTATGGTACATGATTTACCGCAAAAAATGGAAGCGGTGCTGAGAACGCAAATTAAACTGATGGATGAAATTTATTCGTTGCAGCGAAAAGTATATAGTACTGTTTTGACTCGCGATTGGGAAAGTACTAAAAACGGTATGAACGAACTGGATGAACTTTCAGAAAAGTTTTGTGAAGCGGATAAGCGGCTTGTTTCGTTGATGCTCGAACACAGCGGAGACACGGTCGGTACTCAAAATGATACGCTTGATACTTTACTCTCCGGATTTTCCGGCAAGGACAGCGCCGTACTCGAAAACTTATATAAAACGCTCAAGGAAAAAGTTTTTTTATCCAAAATTGAAAATGATGTGTTTAACAATTACATTGATCATGCACAAACCTTGGTAAGCGGCGTCTTCGATGTGGTATCACATAACCGTTCCGGCGAAACGTACACTCGAACCGGTTTGAAAGCCGACAGCGATTTAAGCAATCTCGTCGTCGATCGCGTCTATTAATTTTTCATCGGATGATTTTATTTCATTTCTGCATTGATACATTTTATTCTCTATTGAAAAAGTGCGACAATACGTGAGTCGCACTTTTTTATTTTCTTAATGGCTGTTTTATAACAATGTATGAATTATAAAAAACAACTAACCTCTTTTTTTTAGATGCCGAAAATCAATAATGAGGAGAGTTTATGGAAGCGGTTGCGATACAAGTAAATCAAACCGGCGCTGAAACTGAAACAAAAGATGCGAAAATCCAAAAACTGAAAACCGGAAATTCCGGCGGTACGTTTCTTTCGCTTTTGAAAAATTTAACTTCAGCTGTTGAACGGGAACAAATGCTGCTGCCGAGTGCAAAAAAATCGGCACACGTTGAAGTTTCGAAAACCGGTGATAAAAATGCAAACAAAATACCAAGTGAAAAAAACCCTTTAAATTCCCAAAAGAAACATAGGCTTTCAAAACAAGGAAAAGGGAAAGACACGCTGGTAGACTTGCATGTTCAATTCGATGAAGAAATCAATCCGCGAAAACTGTTGGCAGATGCGGAAAACGAAAAAATCGGTGTGCAAATTCCGCAGCTTTTCGTGAAAGAAGCGCCGAACCAAGAAAACGGCATACTCAACGAAATGGCGGCAGTAATTTCGGATGCGGATAATCAAAAGACGCTTTTACAAGTGCTGATGCAAGGCGATATCGGAAAATTGTCGGAAGATGATTTGAAGCATCTGCTTGAAAATGCCGAAAAGACTGAAAAAGCGGAAAAACCCGGCGTAAAACGGAGATTTTCCGTTGCCGATTTTAAAAAGCAAGCCGAAAACGATACGTCAAACCGTTCCGGAAACGGTGAAAATCAAAATGCAAGGCAAGCGGTAACAAAAAAAATAACCGTAGAAGATTTTCGCACGGCAAAAAAAATACCGCAAGATTCGCAAGCCGAACCGGTTACAGCCGACATCGGAACGCATACCACAAACGGCGAGCGGGTAGCAACGGAAACGGAAAATACGGCGCAGGTCGATGTAACGATTAATCTTGCACCGGAAAAAAACGCTGAACTTTCGGCAAAAACCGAACAGGCATCGGCAAAGCCGGCTGAAACGCAAAGTTTTTCGCAAGCGTTGGCGGAACAGCTCTTTCGCGCAAATGACGATATTGTACAAGCCGGCAAGGTTATTTTGCGGAACAACAGCGAAGGAACGATTCGCCTCCATTTACAACCGGCTCATTTGGGCAAGATAAACATATTATTGGAAATGCACGAAGGGAAAAAACTGTCGGGAAAAATTTCGGTGCAATCGAAAGAAGCCCTGTCGGCTTTTCAGGAAAACTTGGGTGAATTAATTGCGAGTTTTGAAGAAAACGGTTTTGAAATGAGTGGCTTTGAACTTTCGTGGTCGGGGCAGGGTGAAAACGGCGAGCGGTTTGCGCAAAACGGACAACGATTGTTCGGTTCTTCAAAGAGCTACGAAGATGATTTATCGTTAAGGTCAAATGAAAATTTAGCCGAAAAAATAATAGGCTTTGGTGAAACAAAAGCCGTAAACGTGTTAGCCTAAAGGTTACCGCGAATAGACGGAGGAACGTTATGGAAATAAATGCAAGTATGCCGACGTGGGAAATGAGTGCAAAAGAAAAAGCACTGGTTGATCTGGAAGTTGATCGGCTGAACAAGGAAACGTTCGGGTCAAGAAAGCCGAAGCAGGAACTGGGCAAGAATGATTTTTTAGAGCTTTTGATTGCACAGTTAACGCATCAGGATCCGACGGCTCCGGTTCAAGACACGGAGTTTATCGCTCAAATGGCTCAGTTTTCATCGCTCGAACAGATGATGAATATGACTGAAAGTATGGGAAAGGTAAACGAAATTTTAACTTCGGTGGATTCGGTTAATGCTGTCGGAAAAACAGTCGATATTGACAACAACGGTGAAATTATTTCAGGCTTGGTAACGGCTGCAAAGCGCGGTGAAATTCCTGAAGTACAAGTCAACGGGAAGTGGTTCTTGTGGAAAGAAGTAACCACGGTATACGGCAATAACCAGGTAACAGCTAAGGAGGCACTGATTAATTCAATCGAGAATTAATCAGTGCCCACCTTTAAAATT
>CALDWC010000176.1 GCA_937923945.1 uncultured Treponema sp. | reverse complement strand
AATCGGGCGTATTATATCAGCGCTTTTAGGAGATTTTTGTATCAGCTCATCCCGCGTCGCTTTATCAATAATGAAAGCTTCGTTACATCCCGTTAATATTCCTCGGTAAATATTGACATTCCAATCTTTAAGCGGCGTGCCGATTGCTTCTATCTTTTTCTTAATGCTCTGTTCAATCTCTGAAAGGATGACCCAACTTTCGCCGTCATGCGGGAAGGTCAGCGTATTGTGGAGTATATCTTTATCCCTCCTTTTTTCTAGCCATGCTAAATTTCCCTTGGCGGCGAGAGTTTGATTTTTATAGCTTCCTTTTTGCAAAAGTAAAATATTGACATCAACCGTTGCATTTACAAAAACTTTTTCTCCCGCCAAATCAATAAGCAGTTTCGGCTGCGTGTGCTCGACAAAAAACTTCCTCGTCGTTTCACCGTAACCGGCGCGCATCCATTTATTTGAAGTAATAAACACAAGATGTCCACCTTCTTTTAGGAGACCAATTCCTCTTTCATAGAACAGCTGATAAATATCTCCGGTACTTTTAAAACTTTCAAACTGCATCGGTTTATAAAGCTGCGATAATCTACCGCTGTTGTCTTGTAGCTGTATATACGGTGGATTTCCAATCACAATATCAAAGCCGTTTTTTATATTAAACATCCATTCCGCATCGAAAAAAGGACTCACGGCATTTTGGTCGTAGGGATTCCACGCTGCAAGCTGTTTTGCATCATTTTCATCGCACCAGCCGTCTTCTTCAAGTTGATTGGCTAATAGGTTTCGCAATTCTTTGTCTTTTTGACGGCAGTGAGCTTTTTCTTCCGCAGTCTGCGCGGTAAAATGTGCATGTCGCTGTGCTTGCAGCTGATTTTTTATTTCCTCAATTCCGGCACTCATTAAAGACAAGCCGGAATTTTTGTTTTTCCCGATTAACGAATCTGCGGCAACAAATTTTGTTTCAAGGTTCGGGAGTGGATTAAAGCCGTAGTTTTCCGCTTTGTTTTCGGTCTTTGTCTGTTCACAGATTAAACTGATAAAAAATCTCAGTTTACAAATCTGTACGGCAATCGGCTGAATATCAACCCCGTATAAACAATTTTCAATAAGCTGTAATTTAAGCCGGTAGACTTCCGCCTCATCATCGCTGCACCCGTTACATTTTTTTATCAGGTGCACCATTCGCTGTAACATTCCCATGGGAAACGCACCCGACCCGCATGCCGGATCCAAAACGGTAACCGTTTTAATTGCATGCACAATATCTTCCGCATTATTGCCGCGGTAATTCAACTCATCGTCGTTAAATAATTCCGCGATTTGTTTTTCCGTTATATTTTTAACGGTTTGTTGTAAATAATTTTTCAAAGCCTCATCAATCATAAAATGTACAACGATACGGGGCGTATAAAACGAGCCGGAAGATTTCCGTGCCGTGTCTTTTGTTTCCGGGTTATAGGTTCCCAAAAGATTTTCAAAAACTTTTCCCAATAACTCCGGGTCAAGTGCTACCTGCACATCAGCCGGCGTATTTTCCTCAACGGTAAAATTATATCGATTAAGAATATTGATAAGTCCTTCATGAACGCCGTCATCAGCGTGCCAAAACAGTTGATTCGGAATAAACGCCATCCATTCAGGCACCCGCGTAAAGCCGTCCGTAAAAACTTGAATATTTTTCGTTCCCGTTTTATCATCACGCAATGAATCAAGACATTCAAACAAACCGCCGTTTAAAAACGGTACCGAAATAAACCGTTCAATAATTTGCTCGTTTGTTTCCCGAAAAAAAGATTTTTGAGCATTATCCCGATAGTAATTTTTTACTCCGAACTGTTTATTATATTTTATTTTGGTATCATCGGCAAAAGCCCGCTCTTCAATTTTTTTATTGAGCGTAGCGAAGAATAAATTTTGAATAATCGCATTATAATAATTTCCGCACGCAGTACTTTCAGGATCAAAATCAGCAAGCACCTTGTTTAATTCATTCCGATCAAAAATCCATGCAGGAATTAAATCTTTTTGTTTGATAAACCACACAAACATAAACCGTGTAATCAATCGAATTAAATTAAGTTCATTCTTTTCTTTTGACCGGTGCACACGGTAAGTTCCGTTTTTAGTTTTTGTCGTATCGCCGGTGGGGAAAGTAACACAGTCCAATGCCCATTCATACCAGTTAAATAAAGCATTGTAAAATTCTTTTGTCACCACTTCAATATCAAAGCGGGATTTTAAATCGGCAAGATTGATTACTTTTTTTGAAAGCATCGTTTCGGGCGTATGCTTTTTACAACCTTCACCGAGCATAAAAGAAAAGCGTTTTGGATTTGAATACACCGGTTTTACTTTTCCGTTTTCAGCTTCATAGTCGGTTGTAATTAACGATAAGCGCCACTGCGGAGAATGCTTGGAATAAAAAACGACGAGCGCATTTTGTTTGTATCCGTATTTTTTCATACAGGATACTACTTCACGCGTTAGAGTTACACGCGGGTCGCGCTTGCTTTTTGTTTCAAATTCAAACACATCAAGATTTAAACTATTCGATGAACCGAGCTTAAAAGCATTTGTGATATATTTAAAATCAAAAGAAGTCTCTGTTTGCTTCGGTTCAAAATCATCCGGTAAAAAATTAAATAAAAAATTATTGAAATTTTCACGGCTATAATTTTGTTCGACATCAAAACTCATTTTAGTGCTCCCGTTAAAAATTAGTTTAATTGCTCAGCCAAAAGAACAATTTCCGGTTCATTGCCTACCATTCGCTCTTTTTTCAAAATAGTATCAAGGTAACTGTCGGATAGTAAATTGTGAACCTCTGAAAACCTTACCGTATTCGGATTCATCTTAGCAATTCTTTTTATATAAAATGCAGGAAGTGCATCAAAACTCATCGCAGTGCAGAGTGCATCCAAATATTCTTTTTCCATTTCGGAATGCAACTTCGTTTTCAAAAAGTTTATCATGCTCAGGGCTTCACTGCTTGCATTATTTTTCTTTTTTGCTGTCCGCACGAGTCCGCTCATCCGTTTTGCATTTTCATACAGCGGATAAAATGCATCGGATACTTTTTCACCGTGCTCATTTTTTGCCGCCTTAAAAAGAGTCAGTGCCTGCTGAGGATTGAGCATACTCGTGTGCTTATCGGCGTCGGTAAAACAAAAGCGGTATGAATCACCTTTTCTTGAAAAAAGCAAAACACCTTTTTCCGGAATATCATGAAACAAATCCTGCATCAATAAATTGTCTTTTGCATTTTTATAGCCGGTATTTTCCCGAGCGATTCGGCAGCGCTGCGGTAAATCAAGAGCCGCCTGCAGTACATCCTTTTCTTCGTTTTCAATGCGGTATAATTCATTTCGAAACGGAACATCCCACGAAAGTTGATTCTCATTATTTTCCGCTTCGGTAAATTCTTTTCCAAAATAGCCTTCAATCGTTTCGTCTTCGGTGAGAATTTTTGTATCGGCTCCGAGAATTGCTTGAAAAAGTTTCATCTTAAAAGTTGAGATCTCAGCAGTGTGGCTCACTTCTTCACCGGTTGCGGTCGGAAAAAAATTATAAATATACAGCTCGTCAAAAACTTTTTTGTTAATGCGGTTGATTCGTCCGACCCGCTGAATTACCCGCGTCGGATTATAGGGAATGTCATAATTGTAAATCGTTCCCGCACGATGTAAACTGAAGCCTTCCGAAATTGCATCCGTTGCGACAAGAATATCAAAATCGTTTTTTTGCATTGCAGCGGGATAGCCGGCATCAAAGTTTGCACGAATGGTATCGCGGTTTATCGTAGTTGCAATCTTCGAAGAATACTTCATAACGCGCACATTACTTTCCGAAAAATTTTCATATAAATAATCGGCCGTATCCGAAAATTCCGTAAAGATAATAATCTTTCGATTCGGTTCTCGCTTTAATGAAGTTTTAATTGTTGTTTCAATCGCTTTTAATTTCGGATCTTCCTTTGCCGCTTCCCAGTCTTTTAAAAATTGTGAAATTAAATGTATATCGGAATTAAGTTCCGTTAAAAAGTCATCCGAAATATCCTCCGCATCAATGTACCAAATTCCTTTTTCATTTTCTTTTGACATCGTACACTGAAAAATTTCATCCGTCCCTGCAAAAAGTCCCTCCGTTTCATCTCCAAGCATTTCTTTTAATTCGTCAATGTCGGGCAGTTTTACCCTTTTTGCCATAGGGATTTTTTTTAGTTCACAAAACCAGCGCCGCAGCGTATTCATTGAATCGAGAATATTGTGCAGTGATTTAATAAAACCGTATTTGGAACTTTCAAATCGGCGGACGAGCAGTTGCTTTATAAAATCAGCCATATTTCGCTGCGCCGTCGTAAAACTTTCGACATCGTCAAAATACTGCGAGTATTTTTTTATCAGTTTTTTATTTACTTTTGTTGTATCAAGCGGATCAGGCTTTAAATAAGTAAGCGGCTTATATCGGGCACCTTTAAAACCGTTTGTTCCATCGGTGAGCTGATTCAAGGTGTTGATATAAAGATTTGATAAATTTCCCAGCTCGTAACTTTGTGATTGCGGCGGTTTTACGCTTGAAAAACAAATATGCTGTGCCGATAAATCCTCTTTATACTTCGTGAGTTTTTCAAGGTCAATGCGCGTTCTCCGAATGATAACAGGATCCAAGATTTCACGAATATTTTCCGCCAATTCATTCGATGCTTTTTCAAATTCGCTTTCCGTTAATTTTTCTTCACGATTTTGTTTTTTTAATTTTTTATACTGATTGATAAGTGCCGCCATTTTGTTTGATAAATTTTCAACGGTGCGAATTGTTGAGTGCGTCGGTATCTGAAATAATTTGATGAGCGAAAAAATATCTTCCGGTTTATTATTAAAAGGAGTTGCCGAAAGAAGTATTACTTTATTTCCTGCACAAAGCTGATGTAAAAGTCCGTAGCTTTCCGTATTTTCATTTCGGTACCGGTGCGCTTCATCGATGATAATCACTAAATCGGAATTGTTTTTATTTTTGTCGACAGCCTCTTTGATTTTTCCCGATGTGTATATATTTCCCGTCGCCCGCAAACCGAAATCGGAAGCATAGTCTTCCCACTGCGATTTTAAATGGGGTGGCGTAATAATCACGGTTTTTGCATTGAGGTTTGCAGCAATTGCCGCCGCGATCACCGACTTACCGAGTCCGACAACATCGGCAATAATAACGCCCGAATGTTTTTTTATTTTTGCAACACCGTCTCGAATTGCATCAAGCTGATACGATACATCAAAAAATTGATTCATTCGGTCATGTGTAATTTCTTTCGGCGTTTTTATATAATCGCTTGACACTTTAAAATATTCATAGAGCGTACGGACATACATGAGATATGGACTCGGAATCGTTTCAAGCCACGTGTGTTTTAAGACTTCGGTTTTAAATGCGCCTTTATTTTCCGCATTGATTAACGGAATGGAATCTTCCCACAGTTCATTAAAAATTTTACTGCCGTCTTCAAAGTCATGACCGTCTTTCAAATAAATGTTTACTTCATTTCTTGCTTTAAATCCTTGAATTGAAAAATTACTTGATCCGATAATGACTTTACTGTCATCAAGACCGGTTATTGTCGCTTCGGACGGCATACAAAATAAATACATTTTTGCGTGGTTCGGCTCTTTTGTTTTTCGCACTTCAAGCGTTCCGTTTTCAAGCTTTTTTAAAAATACCCGGTAGGATTTTTCAAAATTATGAGAGTCAATAAGGTCAGCTTTGTTTATAATATTTTTCAAATTTTCAAAATAGGCATTCCGTACGGCGAGCTTTGAATCTTGGCTTTGTTCCTGTGCTGCATAACTTGTGTATTCGCGGATACCGTTATTCACATCGACATCCGCATTCATACCGACTAAAATCCGAAGCGACTTATCTTTTAACTCGTCGCAGATTTCACAAAAACCTGAAAAGAAAAAATACCCGACTAAAAAATCCAGTCGAGTACTTCCTTTTGTCAATGCTTTCACTTTGGTGGAAAGAGAATTCTCACCCTGTGCATTCGTTATAAATTTTGACTTACTGTCTATCGCCGATTTGTTTCCCATTGTGCGTTTTAGTCCCTATTTATAAATTCGTAACATATTAAGTACGCTCATGAAGTATTCTATTTTGTTCATAAAAAATGATATTTATTATAGTCTATTTTTAGATATTTATCTACCTATAAATTCAGCGGTGAGTGTGCTTCAGCACACGAATAAGCTGAATTCAGTGTGCGATAAACACACAAATAAATAAGCAAGTTTTGCAATTCAGTTTACCAAGCAAAACTTGACCGGTTAATGAGGCACGGTAACTCGTGCCGAAATTAACCGTACGTTATGCAACTATGTTCAGAAGCGATATGCACATAAAACTCACGGAGTTTTATGCTATAATTTCGTATGTTTCTGTTTTATCGTTTAAAACTCGTCCGTGACAAAAGGTCGATGATGTCTTGTTTGTATTTTGGTCAACGAATAAACCCAAAGATGGGATAATGCGTGAAGACTGGCACAAATTAAATATCAGTCTTTTTCGGAAGCTCTACACTTATTTTATAAAAATTTTTGAATCCCGATATTTTGTGTTCATCATTGAGTACATCACATATATCGTTTGAAAAAGAGGCAACTGTTTCTCCGCTCTGAATCACCGGATAAATAATCACACAAGGACGCATTATGTCTCTGATTGCAGGATCAAAATTAGCTAAAATTTTTTCATCACGGGCATAGCCACTTAGTTGCCTTATATCATCAAGCATATCTTTATTTGAATTTTGATACCTTGTTTTATATTTTGTATCAAGGATAACGCCGGCACTTTTATGAATAAAATCAAGGGCTGTGCTTTGATACCCTGATACTTGAAATCCTATTTGTCCCGGGTAGGCTTTTTCAAGTTGCGTATACACATACACTTCGTAAAGCCGCGACATATCAATCCAAAACGGAGGAACGGTTCTTTTGCACAATTGCGCGTTTGCAATGGAAAAATCAAATCGCTGCAAAACCATTTTTGCAAGCCGTATCGCTTCGGAGTATTCTTTAAACATTTTATTTCTTTTCAAGTTTTTAATTTCGTATATTTCGATTGTATCCGAAACCAAATGAAATGCGGAAATCATTTCCTGCATCGTTGTTTTAATAGTCTTGAATGATTCATGAGATGAAAGTCCGCTGTATGTATTAAAATATCGCGCGGAAAACAACAACGCTTTTTTGAGTAAGCGGTTCTCAGGGATATCAACGGTGTATTCTTGAAACTTGCAAAAAGTTCTATCGAGCCTTTTGGTAAAAATATTCTTTTCTAAATTTTTTTGCATCAGTATTCTGCCGCGTACCTTTGATTGCAAATTTTCTTCCCGCATTACATAATGTTTCTTTAATCCCTTTTTCAAAATTATCTGTACATAGAAAATGAAATGAAAAATTAAAAGTGGTGTTAATTGTTCGTTTAATACCTCGCATTCTATTGGAGGCTGCGTAAAATAAATATCGTAGCATTTTGAAAAATATTCTGCTGCGGTGGGTGCACATTGAAGCACTTCCAAATACATCGCAATAAAATCCGTTGCTATTTTATCATCGTCCGAATCGATTCTTTTCGGAAGGACTGCAACAGCATGATCTGCAGTAAGCCATGACGCTCCGATATAGTAACTTGCATTATTCTCATCGATTCCGAGATACTTCGGAGGCTCGCCGTTTTCTGGTTTTCCTTGCAGTGTTATTTCTAAACTTTGCAATGTCGATTTTTCTTCTTCACTAAATTGCTGATGTTCCCGAAAAGTGAAAACAGTAACGGGATTCATTTTACGGTCCATGCTTTTAGTTTGTTTTCCAAGTCACTTTCATCGATGGAAATAATTCCGTCTTTTGCATATTCCCTGATGAGCGGTTTTATTTCATATTCCAATTTCAGCTCTAGTTCTTCCAAACTTGTCGCCATAAAATAACTGTGACCTACCATTAAATCATTAATATCCATATCTACTTTATATGTTTCATCGGATAAAAGTGTATATACGTTTGCAAATAATATATCGGCAGCAGTTTTTACCTCACCTGATTTTCCTGCATAGTATTCGTTTAACTCTTCACAGCCGATTACCTTTCCTTCCACATTTTTTATATAACTTGAAGTCAGCGTAATAAATGCAAAGCGTCGGCGGATGGCATAGTCAAGCGTCCCGACACTTCGATCGGTTGTATTCATCGTTCCGATAATGTAGAGATTTGGCGGAACGGAAAATTGTTCGTTTGAATAAGGCAGCGTAACCGTTATCGGATGGTCAGCACCTGATCGTTTATCCGCTTCAAGTACGGTAATCAATTCACCGAATATTTTAGAAACATTACCGCGGTTAATTTCATCAATGATAAGAACATACGGCTTTGTATTAGCTGTATTCTGTGATACGAGATATTCTTTCAAACCTAAATTTTTTATACAATAGCCGATAATTGCTTTTCGGTAATTGTCATGCCCACCTGCCGGAACACCGGGTAAACCGCGATATACATTGTAAAGTTGTTCTTTACTGAAAAATTTTGATCTTTTATCGATCCAGTTACCTTTTTCATAAATGTCGTCCTTATATGTTCTGCTTGCTAAACCGGTTCCGTAATTATTTAATTCAATACGGAATTTGTTTTTACCACTCAGTAAAGGAATTTCTATAAAATCTTTTTCAGTAAGTTTATCGATAATTTTTTGCCACGCGTTTTCAAAGCTATTATGATACGATGCATCATCTTTATTTTCTCTTGCTTGTATACACATATCTTTAAAAATTCCATTTTTAATTTCATATAGAATACTTTTGTTTGTATCTTCGTCGTTTTGATCAATACACGGTTTTATCCCTTCGACAAAATCTTCATAATCCATTGATTGATGAAATGTCGTAAATTGAATTTGCTTTTGTTCTATGTACTCATCATACTTTTTCATAATTTCAGCATGGTTTGTATATTTGCTCTCACCGCCCTCAATTAAATGAACCGCTAACGCCGCAGTGCAATATGTTTTTCCCGTTCCCGGTGCTCCCTGCAAAATAATGTTTTTCTTCATTTTAAGCACGTTGGTGTATTGCTTTATTTTTTTATCGTTCATCGCATGTGCTCCTTTAATATCAATAAACTTTTTTATTTTATTTTTTATATCTTCTTTATTTACTTTACAGATACCTTGTTGGAGTTCATATCCAAACTGTTCATCTTCCGTTAATTCATATATTACTGCAGCTGCGATTTTATTCGTTTTGGCATATGTTATTTTATACCTATTAAAATCGGTTTTAAGATCCGCTCTATCGGTAACGGGAAAAGAAGAAGATTTAAGTACCGCAACAGCAAACACTTTAAAACCTTTACATATTGCAACATAATCTCCTTCTTCCATATCAATATTACCACAAATTACCACAGACTGTTTGAGCAGCAAATCATAAAAATCGGGAGCGCCGCTACCCCAGTTACATCCTAATTTAAAATAGTTCATTTTTAATTCTCCCATTATGCAATATTTTATTGAACTTTAACAGCAATATCAACTCATACACACGGAAATCAATTTTCGGGAAATGATGCCATACGGATTTGATTTTGCTAACGCAAAATCTGATAAACTTGTTTTATTCATACTGATCCTTGATTTTTATACTGTTTTATGGTACCGATATATCGGTTTTTAGGATACTTCATCTCATTTCTCGCTGTTACCGCCATATACCGCCCCACAACATACCGGATACGAGCTGATGCCATCCGGTACATGATGTACGGATAATGCGCCGTCCGTATTTCCTCAAGTAAAAACTGCGCTCGTAATTTTGTTGTTCCTCAAGTAAAAAAACTAACCGTAATTACTTTTTGCTTCGCCATGGAACTGCAGTAGCAATAAGTGCTTTTTGTAGTTCCGTGACTTTTGCGAGCAGTTCCGATAAATCCAAAGCTGCCTTCCGTCGCTGCAGTTCCGCTTTTTCTTTCTCCGGCACATCAGGAGATTCAAGCAACCGGTTGTACGGTGTCTTTGCTGTATCATATTTTTTTATAACCTTTTTGTCTATCCGTTCCTTAAAAATCAGCAACGAAAAAAGTATCAACTTTTAGAGTTGCTGATTTCCGTGTGCGATGAGTACACATAAAAATAAGCGATGTTTTGAAAAGCACAGTGGCTGACAAGCTTTTCAAAACTCGACCATTTAATGAGGCAATATATTTCCTTGCCGAAATTAAAAGTTCATTAAAATTCAGCAAATGAGTGAACATCAGTTCACGAATAAGCTGAATTTACGCCGTTTCGAGAACCGAG
>CALDWC010000175.1 GCA_937923945.1 uncultured Treponema sp. | reverse complement strand
CTGATTAATTCAATCGAGAATTAATCAGTGCCCACCTTAAGGCAGGATTAAATAAAAACGTTCAAGCGAAAATGCTTGAAAAGGAGTTTGGCATGAAGAAAAATGCAGTTGTTTTTCTGGCACTGGCGGTTTTCTGTACGCAAGTTTTTGCAACAGAATTTATTATTACACCGAAACTCGGGCTCTCGAATATTTCTATTTCACAGAAAGTGAGTGGTGTAGAAAGTTATGGTGATACAAAGCCTAATAAACTGAGTTGGACTTCAGCTGTTGTCGGTTTAGGTTTAGGCGTGGTTACCGATCATAATATTATGATTTTGTTTAATACCGATTTCATGTTTGGCGGAAGCGCAAAGGCAAAGGTCGGGTACAACAAAACTGCAAATAAGTATAGTACGGAACTAAAAGCGAAAGGCGGTTTACACTTTTGGCAGCCGTCGCTTATTCTCGGTTACAGCTTTAAGCCGATTGATAAGCTCAGCTGCAATTTCGGAGCAGGTATTACGTTTAGTGTTGCTTCAAACTTGATGGTGAAAGAAGTTGAAACATCGCGTGGCGGTGGATCAGTTACTGATAAACTTGGTACACCTGGAGATATCTACGTCAGTTATGCTTTCCCGATCCACTTCGACATTCAGTATTATTTTATGGATCATATCGGTGTTATCGTTGAATTACAGGATGTGATTGGAAGTGGCGGAGTATCAGCTAATCATCGTGGTATCTCCGGCGTATGTAACACTTTCACATTTAAAGTCGGACCGGCATTTAAGTTTTAAGCCAATCCGGAAAATGAGCTAAAAGCGCCGATAGCGCTTTTTAACGGCAGCGTTTACAGTATGAAAGTAAGCGTTGCCGTTTTTTTGCCCACTTGAAAAATAACTAAAAAAAGTGTATATAGAGCCCATGATGAATACGATAATTTTGCAGGTTATGAATCTTTTTAAAAGCTACGTGTTTTGGTCTGCTTTTTCTGCGTGGTTTATTTCTCAACTCGCAAAATCAATTATTGCTTTTCTCAACACACAGGGAGAAAAAAAAGCAAAAGTTTTTTTTGAAAAATTCGGATCAACAGGCGGAATGCCGTCAAGCCACAGCGCCGTTATTTCAGCCCTTTCACTGGCAATCGGCTTTAGCGAAGGTTTTGACAGCAACTCATTTATCATCGCTTTTTTTCTCGCATCAATTGTTATACGCGATGCGGTTGGTGTTCGGCTTTCAAACGGTGTACAGGCAAAAACGTTAAACTCGCTCGGAACACAGGTTGCCGAAAAAATGGACATCCCTTTTTCACCGGTACGCGAAGTAAACGGACATACCAAGCAGGAAGTTTTCGTCGGTATAGTCATTGGGTTGATAACGACCTGTATTTGCGTTCATATTTTTTAAAGCGGAATATGTTTCCCACGCGGAATCATTTTATAAAGCCGTTTGTGTTCGGTTTTTTGCTCGTTGCCGTTCTGTTGCTTTTTTTCACGCGCGTGCAACTTCCGGAACAACAATCGGCTGGTTTTTTCCAAGTAAAAATTGATAACCGATCCGCAACTACGGATTTTTTTTCGCATCTTAAAAAGCGTTTTCCCGGTTCCGTCACCGCTGAAAGTCTCGCGTACCTCATCTGTTTTGAAAAACGCACTAAACTCACTGCGCCGTATTTTACCGATCCGGAACAATATGCCCGCTGGTTTTACGCGGATGACGGATTTCAGTCGGTGTATGTACCGCGTTCCCGTAATCCGCTCATGCCGATACGGCTCTATCTTTTTTTGTCGCATTACGCCGAGTTCTTTGCGGTTGAAGAATCGTTATTTCATCATTTTTTTTCAGTAAGCGTATGCGGTATTTTTTTTCTTGTGCTGCTCTATTTAAGCCGTGAAAAAATATTATTTGCTCTTTACGCTTCGTTTTTTTTACTGAATATTTTTTTTACCAAAGATTTTATCTTCGTTGTTGCAACAATTCTTATTTTGTATGCGCTCTTTTTTTTACTTTACAGCTCCTGCTCACAAACATCCAAAATACGGAAATTAATCGCTCGCAATAAAATACTTGCAAGCATTTTCACTTTTGCATGCGTTTTACCGCTCGCCGCCTTTCCCTTTGTAAGTCGTTCCGAAAACAGTACGCTCTTTGCTTTGAGTTTTTTATGTTTTTGTATTACCGCTTCTTTAGTGCAGGATTTAAAATCTTTGAATTTTGCCACCCAAAAAAAAGCTAAAATAGGAGCTGACCATTTATCGGATTCGGATCTCACATATAAAAGTTTTTTTCACCATGAGCATTTTTTGTCTATTACCTTGACTGCGATAATCGCGCTTTCAGTTTCGTTTATCGGATTGTTTATTTTAAAAAATCACCTGCCGAAACAAACGACCGCCTTGTCGTTTGTTTCGGCGCAAAACAGCACGGCTTCATTTTCAGCGGAGAATTTTTTCACCGCCGTAAAACGCTCTAAACCGCAAACCGAATGTGCGGGATTTGATTGTTTTGTGCGGGACTGCTGGGTAAATGCCGCGTTGGATTATACCCGTGTTGATCGAATACCGGCACTTGAACATGAACCGGTAATCCACTATAATATGTTCGTTGAACGAGATGGAAAAATAGTCGAAGTTCAAGAAGTTATTTTGGAATTTAATAATGCCTTTATCGAAAAATGTCTGCATATTTTTTTTGATAAAGAGAGTACCTTACACGATTCCGTGTATGAAATTATGTTGGCACAAAAAGGCTTTGCACATTTTTCAAATATGAAAAAGACTGTACGCTATGAGCGTGATTGGTTTCAGCTTGTAATTTTTTTACTGAGCATCGGAGTGTGTATTGGTGTCGGTTTATACGGTCAAACTGAAAAAGAGCGAAAACGAAAGGTGAAAATAGATCTGCTCACGGCATCGAGTAAAAGTTTTTAGGGATTTAAAAATTGAAAGAAATAATACATTTTAGAAAAAACGGCGAAGCGGTTTCCGTCATGCGTACAAATGTACCGTTTGCCGGAAACGCTTTTTTACCGAAAAAAGCATTAGTTCCGGTGGCGATTAACAATATTAAAACCGTTCCCGTCGTTAATTACGGTCAATATGTTGAAGAAGGCGAAATTATCGCCCGCGCAACCGATAAAAACGCAACAAATGTCCGCTCCCCTATTCCCGGAATTGTCGCAGACGCGTGTACGATTCAAACCGACTTCGGAATAACGATGCAGTGTTTGCCGGTGTTTTTGGAAGGTCGCTTTAATATGCTGGGAAAGCGAGAATCGAACTACACCTGGCGCAATACCGGCGCCGTTGAGTTGCTGCACATTATTGACGAAAAAGGCTTGTTGGTGATGGATTGTCCGTTTACGCCGCTCGCAACGGCGCTGAAAGAAGCCGTTCGTCTCAACATCAAGCGATTGCAGTTTGCGCTGTTTGACTTTGACCTCTCCTGCGGTTTAGAACATGAACTTTTAAAAAATTTTTTGTTTGAAATACTTGAAGGCGTCGGAATTATCGCCCGCATTTTAGGTAGTTCCTGTGTAGAGATTTTTTCAACACAAAAGCTTCCCCAAAAGCTCACCGAAAAAATTCTCCAAATCTTTGACTTTACGGAAGTCGTTTTTACATGGGCAAAAAACAACTATCCTTTTTATGATATCACAAAACGGCATACAGCACCTTCATTTACCGTACTTCCTTCAACGGCAATCTATGTCTATGAAGCGATAGTAAAAGATAAACCGTTTATCAGTTCTTATATTTTATTTTCGGGAAAAGCTTTAAAAAAACCGCAACTTTTAAAAGTCCGATTTGGTACCGTTATCGGGAACCTTCTCGAAGAATGCGGCGGGCTGCAGGTGAGCCGTGCATCATTGGTGATTAACGGTTTTTTAAACGGCGTCGCAAGTGAAAGTTTTGACACGCCGACAAACCGCATGATAAAATCAATCGCCGTTGTACCAACACGCGAGTTGGAAAAGTTTTCTGTTTTACCTTGCACTCATTGCGGACGCTGCACTGCCGTTTGTCCGATGCACTTAAATCCTGCATTATTGATTGCACAAATTAGACGGGGTGATTTTACCGATGACGTTTTGATGCAGTTACGCGCTTGCCTTACCTGCAATCTTTGTTCGTCATGCTGCGCGTCCCGTATTCCAATTGCAAGCATACTTGCAAAAACTAAGGAAGAAAAGGGCTTATGAAAACACAAAATTTTACCTTTGCACCTTTTAAATATTCGCAAATTTCTTTTACGAAAAAACATTGCATTATACTGGGGCTTTTAGCAATTCAAGTTATGCTGTTCTTAATCAAAAAAGAATATACCCTGCTTTTAAATATTGCCCTATGCAGTGCTGCAATTCTTTTGACGAATTTTATTGCAACTAAAATAAATAAGGAAAAAATGCAGTTTGATCTCAGTATGATTACCGAAGCGGTGTTGATTGCATTTTGTATTCCGCTCCGCTATAATTCGGTGGCTCTTTTTTGTATTGTTACCGCTGTTTATTTTTTCATTAAAGTGATGTTCGGCGGTTTTGGTTCAAATATTTTTTCAACGGTTGCATGTGCTGTAGCTCTTTTATATCTTTCGTTTCCCCAGTACTTTCCGCAAAACCTCAATGTAGCCGAATTGATAAAACCGCACGGCAACATGCTTTCAACGTTGCAAATGAGCGGTTTCATTAAAAACGACAAGACCGTTACTTCCATTTTAAACTATGTATTCGGCAATATCGGCGTGGTAATCCCCGAAGGCTATGCGTACATGCTTTTAAGCAATGTGTCAACAATTCCCGCGTTTCGCTATAACTTGCTGACGCTTGCTTCGGCGGCGGTTTTATGTGCCCACGATATCGGCGATAAACTGATTTCGTTTGTATTTTTAACGGGCTATGCCGTCTCCGTATGGATATTCGGCATGCATCAAATTGACGGCAGTTTTTTTTCAGGCGATATGCTGGCGGCATTCTGTACCGGCGGAATTTTCTTTTACGCCTTTTTTATTATTGGAGAAAATCCAACGGTGCCGCATACGAAAATCGGAAAGAGCGTGTACGGCTTGATTTTAGCCGCCGTTACTTTTATCATCTGCGGTCCGGGCGGGATGCCTGCGGGTGCGGCATTCGCCGTAATCGGAGCGAATCTTTGTTCACCGGTTATTATCTGCATTGAAGAAAAATTTTTTACTCGTTATCTAAGGAAACATTATGGAACAAACGCATAAAAAACTTTTGATAAAATATTCCGTTATTTTTTCTTCGTTTTTGGTGTTTGCACTGGCGGCGTTCGGGTTGTCGGTTTTAGCGAAACACTTTACTCGATTGAGTTTTGAAACGGCACTGACCGATTTTTTCAAAAATGAAGTTTCCGTTTCCGAACCGCAATTCTGCGCGGTTCACATCACATCACTGCAACCGATTTCCGCTGCATTTGCAAACTCCGGAAAAAAAAATCTCCGTTCGCTTTCCGTTGAAGCTTTTTTGGTAAAGCACAGCGGCGGTGAATTTTCCGTTTTTATTCAACCGGTTTTTACCGATGCGGGATTAGCCAATGCAGTTTTTGCAAGCGCGCAAACCGATACGGAAATAACTTATTTGGGCCTTTTAGGCAAAGAAAATAAAACGACAACCGTACTTGATTCAACGGTTATGCGGGCAAAATTAAAACTGGAAAAATTACGGGAGGCGGCACGATGAAAAAAAATTCCGTTGCATTTATTGCAGGACTTATTCCGCTCATTCCGTGTTCGTCGCATTTCGGATATGGACTTTTATTGGCGGCTGAACTTTGGTTTTTGTTTTTTGCTTCGTTACTTGCCGAAAAAATTATCGACTGGATTGCTATCAAAACGGAAGACGGAAAAGACATTTTTACGCGACTTTTTGTTACCGCCGCTACTATGATTTTTTCGCTGACTGCATCGCTTCTATTTCCGGTTGCGGAATTAACCCTGCGGTTTTATATTTACTTGACGGCTGTTTCGTACATCTTGCTGTTGTGTGTTGCCGAATATCGTGAAGGCTATCAATCCTTTTCATTAATCATTTTTTACACCGTATTTTTTTTAGGTTTTTCATTGTTGCGTGAAATCCTGTATTTCGGCTCGATTTCATTTTTAATTCCTGCAGGATTGGTTTCATTAAAAATCATTCCGGAGAAATTTTTAATTTTTAAGTTTTTCGGAACAAATGCCGGCGCTTTTTTCCTTTTAGCTTTTTCCGTATGGATTTATTTTTCAGTGCGGAAAGGCGACATTATTCCGTTTAAGGACTTTTAGCCATGGTTTTAGTATACAGTTTGCTTTTTTCGATTGTTTTGATTTACGGCATCGGCTTGGAACGAGTATTGCTGTTCGCACACCGTCCGTTTGATTGGCGCTACTATGCAAAAAATTTTTGTCTCGTACTCGCGGTAAGTTCCGCCGGTTATTTTTTACAAAAGTATGTTTTTTTCAATCTTTTGTTTTTTATGCCTTTTGTGCTGGCAGCAATTTTTTTTGCAAGCGAACTTTTACTTTCTAAAATTTTTCCGCAAGCAAGTATCGGAAAACAAGAAAAAAATGTTACATTCGGACTTTCGCTTTTTGCGCTTTTTGAAGCGCCATCATTTTTGGATTTGCTCACCGTCATTGCGGTCGGCTTTATTTCACTGATGGTCTGTACGTGTTTTCTCAATTCGTATAACCGCATTACGGCACAGCGGAATACCAATTATTATCAGCGGCTTGCAAGTCTTTCGTTGATTATGCTCGGGCTGATGACGCTTATCATTACTTCGGCGAATGCGTACTTTTTGAATTTTCTCTTTTAAAAGTCTAAAACGTCGTGTACGGAATGATTTTTTCCGCATAGATGTACATTTCCAAACTTGCATGAAACAAACCGCTTTTCATAAAAAGCCGCGGATTATCCCGGATCAGTAACTGTCCGCGAATTTCCCGCGGTTTATTTTTCGTGAGACTGCGGGCATAGCGGCGTACGGCATCTTTTGCAGCATTGATGTATGCGGTATACACTCCGGCAATTTCATCGCTTCGCTCGCCGATACCGCTGCCCTGCACTGTTCGATATGAAATGCTTTGCCACGCACTTTGCCGCTTCGCAAGGACATCGTTCGCCGTATACTCGGCATAGCAGTACAAATACGGATACGCCGCCGTGAGATCGGTTATGGTCAACGCTTCATCGTTTGTCGCTATTTCATGCTTCGGTTTAATTTCAAAATATTCTTCAACGGCGCGCGTTTTATCATAAGGTGTGTAGGTAAATTCCCACCCGAACACCAAGCCGGAAAGTAAAAAAGCGGAATATTCGGTTAATGCATTTCGAGGTGGCAATGAAGCACGGGCGTTTTCGCCCGAAGCACCCGGCATAGTTTCCAAAAACACCCACACCGGAATGCGCGTTACCGTAGTACCTTCAATCTCCCCGGTATGGGTATTTCCCAAAAGCAAGGGAAAAATGATAAAAACAAATAACAGCCGCTATTTTTTCATACCGTTCTCCGTTTCTATTTTCGGCAAACACAAGGGGATATTGAGCAATAAAAGTACATTTCACCGTGCAGTATTATCGTATTGTTTCCATAAAGAAAAACGTTATTGTTCCGGTGAAAAACATTATTATTGATAAAAAAAATAAAAATAGTATAATGGGAGAATTATTACTATGAGGATTAAACGATGTCGGAATTAGTACGCAGGATACAATTGACGGATAGAGAAATTATTTTGGTAGGAACTGCCCACGTTTCAAATGAAAGTATCACTCAAGTCGAAAATGCAATTCGCACGGAAATGCCGGATTGTGTTTGTGTCGAGTTGGACGACGCCCGTTATAAATCAATGATGGAAAAAAATCGATGGGAGTCGCTTGATATTATAAAAGTTTTAAAAGAAAAGAAAGGATTTTTATTGTTGGCGAATCTTGTTCTCGCGTCATTTCAAAAACGGATGGGACTGAATGTCGGTGTACAACCGGGTGATGAAATGAAAGCCGCTATCACGGTCGCGCATGAATTGCAGATAAAAACAGAGATGGTTGATCGCCCGATTCACGTTACCTTGCGACGGGCTTGGGCGCAAAACGGGCCGATGGGAAAATCGAAAATTCTTGCAAGCCTTTTAGCTTCGGCGTTTTCCAAAGAAGAACTGGACGCCGCCGATATTGAAAAACTCAAACAAAAAAGTGAAATGGATGCGATGCTCGAAGAAGTTGCCCAAGAAATGCCCGAAGTAAAAGAAGTGCTCATCGATGAGCGGGACACGTGGCTCGGCACGAAAATTTGGCAGGCGGAAGGTAAAAAAGTGCTGGCGGTACTCGGCGCGGGGCATTTGAACGGTACGGAAAAACGTATTCGTGCACTTGATAAAAACGAAGCGGAGGCAAACCTCGAAAAAATAGCGGAAATTCCGCCGAAAAGCGTTTGGGGAAAAGTTTTGAATATTGCTTTTCCCGTTCTCCTCATTGCGCTGTTGACCGCTCCGCTTTTTATTTCAGGGAACAAAGAACAACTTGCACAAAATCTTTTACGCTGGCTGATTTGGAACGGGGGGCTTGCCGCAGTCGGTTCTCTTTTAGCATGGGCAAATATTCTTACCATTATATCGGCTTTTGTGTTTGCGCCGGTTGCCACGTTAAATCCGTTTATCGGCATCGGCATGGTTACGGCAATCGTACAGGCAACCGTTTGCAAACCGCAGGTCCGCGATATGATGAACATTACCGACGATATTGCAACGCTGAAAGGCTGGTATACAAACCGCATTGCAAAAGTGCTGCTGGTGTTTATTCTTTCCAGTGTGGGCGCGATTATCGGTAATTTGGTTACTATTCCGGGACTTATTGCACGGCTATTTTAATGCGGAAAACGGTACAACGAAAGCTGATTACCGATTCGTCATTGCAAATGAAGCGCTGATTCGACAAAAAGCAAAAAATTAACGTTTTCGACTTGACAAAATTCGGTTTTTATGCTACAATGTATCGTTATCAAAACGATTGCCTATGAAAATGCTGATTAAAAACTTGATAGCGTTTTCATGTCGTTTCTTTATATTAACTCCTTTGCGGCGGTGGTGGAATGGTAGACACGCTAGCTTGAGGTGCTAGTGCCCAAAAGGTGTGCTGGTTCAAGTCCAGTTCGCCGCAAAAAAAGCTTTCGGTGAAAACCGAAAGCTTTTTTTATATTCAGGCAACGTTGGTAACTTTTTTATTGAAATTCAAAGCCGAATTCCAGTGCATCAGCCAGCACTTCCGCCCCCAGCTTTTGACGGGCTTTTGATATCGCATCCGCAGCTGTTTTTCCGGAAGCCGTTGCTTGGCAGGTAATTTCTTTTGCACAGGTGTTTGTTTTCATATTCCAGATTTTTGCATTGATTTTACAGGTTGCTTCCCAGCCGTCGTCGAGCTTTTCGGTTTTTATGATGGATGTCCTGCCGAAAAGATAATCTTTGACGTTTCCTGCAAATTCTTTTGCGGCAACGGCAACAGCATCTTCCATCGGTTTATTCGAGTTTTTTGTGACGCGAGAATCATAGTTTCCCGGATATAAATATCCGCGCCGCATCAGCTCTCCCAACAATGACGTTGCAACCATATTCCGTCCGAAGAGCTTTCCGTTTTCGTCAAAGTCGGCGATATCGATACAAGCTTTTAAACCGGTGCGCTTTTTCGCCCCAACTTTACAAGGGAATGAAACGGAAAGTTTTTGCCGTTCTTCATCGTTGAGCAGTTCAAATTCACGTGGAACACAATTTTTCCCTTCTCCCTCTGAAAAAAGCTGAATCATAAATGTTACTTCCGCCAAAAGCGGTTTTTGAAACACGGGAAGCGAAAAACGGGCAATGCCGTCTGCATCGGTTTGTACGTGTTCGTATGAATATACAACACCGGCTTCGGTTTGTTCGGGAAAGCGGACAATAATATCTGTATTGCTCAACGGAAACGGTTTTTCACCGAACATGAGTGAAAACTTTGCTTGACAGTCTTTTTTAAAAGGAGAACCCGCCCGAACTTTGTCAAGGGTTGAAAGCGATTCTATTCGCACTTCGGAAAAAAAATCGATGTGGCGTAATTCTTGCAAAGCGACTTCCGCTTCATTACTTGGTATATGCTTGAGAATTTGAAAGCCGTTGGAAGACGTTTTTGGAACAACGGTTTGACCAAAAACGAAACAAACAAAAAAACCGGCAATCGCCGAAAATATATACTTTTTCATAAAAACCTCTATTGATATAGGTTCCGCGTTGATAAAACACGATACATTATAATAACAATGTTTCCTTCATAAAATTACACGATTGTTTGACAAAGTATTCCGTTGACAGCACGGCAAGATGGTTGTCTTTTTATGAGAAATAACATAAAAGAAAGCAAATTTTCGGTTCAAAGTTATCCTATACAAGCGCAATTTCCGGAATGCTACGGAAGTCGCTAACACCGTATGTAACTTTGGAGGACATCCTCGAATAATCGCTTTTTCGTTTTACTCGGCGCTGATTAATTCTCGATTGAATTAATCAGTGTTTCCTAAAGCTTTTAATCAATGTTTCTTATATGTGTTCATTGTAAGATTCACGAATTTTTTGGATACGCGGATATATTTCAAAAAATGCATCGATAATTTCGGGGTCGAATTTTTTACCGCGGCACCGCTTTAATTCGGCTATGATTTTTTCGTCCGACCATGGATCTTTATAGCAACGTTTGCACGAAAGGGCGTCATACACATCGGCGAGGGCGATAATTCTCGCACCCAAAGGAATTTCTTCTCCGCGTAAGCCTTCGGCTTTTCCCGTAACCGGATTTTTAACAAGCGGTGTACCATCTGCAATATTAATTTTTCCGGGATATCCGGAACCGTCCCAATTTTCATGGTGCCGTAAAATTGTTTCCGAAATGAATTTATCAAAATCATTTTCATGCGGTGAAAAAAGCTGTGCGCCGAGCCATGTATGCGTTTTCATGTTGTCGTATTCATCCTCATCAAGCCGCCCCGGTTTTTTTAGAATTCTGTCAGGAATGGCAACTTTTCCGACATCGTGTAAAAGAGCTGCAATTTTTAAATCATCACGGAACTTGGTTTGTTCATCTTCGCTGATTTTCCGATTAAAAGCCCAGCGGTCATAAATTTCAACGGCATAACTTGATACGCGTTTAATGTGAAGTCCCGTTTCACTCGGATCACGCAATTCCGACATGCGTACCATGCGCATGATAATCGCACGGGTGAGAGCAGCGTGTTGTAACGCTTCAGCCGCATTCGTTGCAAAATGTTGTAAATACAGTTCATCATTTTTTGAAAATGGTTTAATATTACCGTGCTCATCTTTTGCATTTAAAATTTGGATGACGCCTAAAACTTGCTCTTTTGGTGAAACAAGCGGTAATGTCAAAATGGAAACCGATTTATAACCGGTTGCGATATCGCTTGATTTCCCGAACTTGTATTTTTTCTCCGGAGCAATGGCGTATACATCCGGTTCGTTTACAATCGTCGCGTTGTTTGCGACATAACCTGCGATAGTTTCATCGTTAATCGGAAAACTAAATGCAACAAAGGGCAGCTTTTCACCCGGTTTTAGTTTCTTTTTCAAAGTATCATTTTGTGCATAGCGAATTGCGAGCCGATTACCGCTAACCACATAGATTGAACCGGCATCGGCGTCAACCGCCATGCGCGCTTCGGTTAAAATCAACTCCAACAGAATGTCAAAGTCCTGAATTTTGTGCAGTTTCGATTCTACCGTAAAAATATTGCGTAAAACTTGCTCTGTTGTTTTATTCATAGCTAAAATTGGTGTAATTTTATCAAAAGCAAGAATAAATTTCAAGTATGCGCATTTTACTGTATCAAGACACAATTAGGATGACTTTTTAGTTACACGTTCACCTGCCGATACCTCTATTTTTACTGCTATCTGTTCTTATGAATTTCACGCTATTTCAGCGGCGAAGTTAAACGTCCGGAATTCTACCTTATTATACTGAACATTGAGAAATAATAAAGGAGATACTTTGCTTCTGCAAAAAACTTTGCTTCGCAAAGTTTGCCGTTAAACGACCGTCGAACCTTTAATCAGCGTTTCCCAAAAGACAAGCCCCGATAGCACCGGCGAATCTGCCAAGCGGTGAAGTATAAACTGCGGCGTTTAATTTTGCCGCCAGCAACGATATAAGGAAGGCACTTTCACAAAATCCTCCCGTTAAAAAATAATCATTTCCCGAAAACCGTTTTGAGACGAGCGAAACCGTTTTTTCAACAATTCGGTTAATCACACCGCGGGCAATGTCCTCACGGGGCGTTCCGCGTCCCATCAGCGAAATCACTTCCGATTCGGCAAATACCGTGCAGGTAGACGAAAGCGTAATATCATTACCGCGCTCGGCGCAGGCAAACATTTCCGCTAAACTTAAACCCAATCGGTTCGCCATCACTTCTAAAAACTTTCCGGTACCGGCGGAGCATTTATCATTCATCAAAAAATCCTGCACTTTACCGTTTTTTTGCGCAATCACCTTGGTATCTTGTCCCCCGATATCAATCACCGTTACATCGCGTCCCGCTAAAAAGTACGCCCCCGCCGCGTGGCAGCTAATTTCGGTTACCGTTTTATCCGCAAAGTCAACACTCACTCTGCCGTATCCGGTAGCCGTCACGGTAAACTCCGGTGAATACTCTTTTGCCCAACTCAACAGTGTTTCCGCCGTTTCTTTGCTGTTCCAGCCGGACGGAATAACGGTTTTATGCACAATTTCACGGCGGCTTTGATCCATCATCACGGCTTTACTTGCCGTTGAGCCGATATCAATTCCAACATACATTACTATACTCCGTTTATAAATTCGATAAAATTATATCGAGCTATTTTTTTTAGTCAAGGTTCACCCGAAAAACTCATTTAAAATACAACTGTAGCTTTTTTTGTTCGTTTTTGTTATTATATGGCGGAGGAGCGGCGTGAAGAAAACTTTACTTTTGACGGTGATTTTAATACTTACTGCATGTGCAACCAAACCGGCTGTTACAGACAACAAGCCGACACAGGAAGTTGAACGCCCGGATACTACGTCTGCGACAACGGTGCTGCCAACTCCTACGATTATCAGCACACCGTCAAAAGCCGATATTGAAGACCGCCTTTTGGATTCGCGGCTCATTCACAACGTTGAAATAGGCTCCCCCGACTCGTTACGGGCTGCGGTTAATTTTATTGCTGCCGATACAAAGGGGTTAACGGATACCAACCGTCTCTATCTCGTTATTATTTCCGAAATTATGAAGCGGCTCTACATTCATGAAGCGATTATGTGGAATATTCCGCAATATTCAGCGGAAAATAAATATTTGACGGCTTTTTCAACGATTGATAAAGGTATGTTTCCGCAAAACTTAGACGAATCAACCTTTTTGTCACTCGTGATTCCCTGTTTTTACGTTATTTCCGACAGGACAGAAACCGGAAACACACTTGAAGACAAAATACACACGCTGGAAGCTCGCTTAACAAAGGCGCAAAATCTCGTACCGCAATCCGTATTGCCTCACTTTTTACGAGGCGTAATGTATGAAAAGTCGGGGCAGGTGTCAAAAGCCCGCGATTCTTTTCAAAAAGCCTTTAACCTTGACGCGTCCTGTACGCAAGCCGGATTGCACTATGCACGGCTTTTAGCAAAAACCGGCGATCCGCTCGCTGCTTTGGATATCGCGAATCGTCTTGAAAACTTACAGTCTACGACCGAGTACAAGCTGGTTTTGGGAGAAAGCTACATCGGTTTAAAAAACTACGATGCGGCGTCGGAAATCATTGTCGGCGTTTTAACAAACAATCCGGAGAACACCGATGCCGTTTTATTGCGCATAAAAGTCTTACTTGCCCGACAAGAATATTTAAAGGCGAATGCGTTGCTTGACGCGTTTGCAACACAGGATCAAACAAATAAAGATTATTTGCTTTTGCGTGCGAATCTTGTGTTTAATTGGAACAAAAGTGTCAGTTCCGCTCTGACGATTTTAACGCAGGCATACGAAAATTATCCGAACGATTTTGATGTACTGCTCGCTTGTGCAAAAATTTGCTTTGAAACGGGACAAACTATCCAAGGAACGGATGCAGAAAAATTTATCGCACGGGTTACCGCAAAAGATCCCCAAAACGCACAAGCGGCAAATCTTGTGGTGCAAACCGCAATTGGAAATGAAGCATGGAACGAAGCCGTTTCGCAAGCGGAACGGCTCGTTACCTTGAGCAACTCGCTCGAAAACAGGATGCTTCTCGTTAAAGCGTATTTAGGGGCGGGACAAACTTCTCGAGCGCTTTCGATAGCGAAAGAACTTTACACGGAAACCGAAACAAAAGATGATCACGTTACTTCGCTCTACCTCGCGGCGCTGAGCAAAAACGGGCATTATTCGGATGTTTTGCATATCATCAATACAAAAATGCCGACCGCTTCAAATACGCTAAAAGCTACTTTGTATTTTTACCAGTCCACGATCAGCTCCGGTGAAATGAAACTTTCATATTTGCGCTCAAGCCTTTTAGCCGATCCGCGGAATATCGACGCGCTTTTTGCGATGTATCAATACTATTATGCAAGTGCGGACTATAAAAAAGCGGAGTACTATTTGAAACAAGTAATCGCAATCGATCCGCTCAACAAAAAAAACACCCGCCTTTTGCAGGAATTGCAGGCAAAATTCTAATTTTGTACAACTCATCGGCACGGATTGGAGAGCAATGTCGCCTCCTAAAGAAAACGCTGATTAAAGGTTTCACGCCGTTTACCGGCGTACGCCGAATTCTTACTATGATTTAGGTGAAAACATACTGTGTTTTCCCCAAAAACATAGTATGTTTTAAAATTTTCGTACTATGTTTTAGGTGAAAACATAGTACGTTTTTGATAAAATACAAAAAAGGTCTTATTTTTCAAAGACGATAACAGGAATTTTAACGGACGGAGCCCCATAGGAAACGCTAATTAAAGATTTGACGGTCGTTTAACGGCGTTGAAAGATGCCCTCAATGCTCGATTGAATTAATCAGCGTTTCCTTAAACACTTATATCATCTTACCAATAGTACGGCGATCATCTTACTAGAGGTAATGCGATCATCTTACCTGAGGTAATACGATCATCTTACCTGAGGTAATACGATCATCTTACTTGAGGTAATGCGAGCGTCTTATCGATGGTAAGATTGCACGTGATCTTGCCTATCATGTTAAAGCACTGATTAATTCTCGATTGAATTAATCAGTGCCTCCTTTTGGGTCAGGAATGTCAGTCCCGCTGATTTTATATTTATAAAAAGAAAAAGAGTGTCTTACCGGTGATTTTTAAAATGGTTACAAATATTTTTCATTTTTTGGGGAAATGAGGTGATTTTCGCTTGACAAAATACTCATTCAATGTTACACTTTCTTAAAGTTTACATATGTGGGAGTTTTGTGCCTGCATACTGGAGGTAAAAATGAAATCTTTGAAAAAGATTTTTTTAGGTATGTTGTTGATTGCATTAGCGGCATCATGTGGAGGCGAAAAAACCGATTCGCCGATTAAAGCTGAAAAAGCAAAAAACGGTGTGTATGCCGATAAGGTGATTTATTCTGTCTTTATGGATGAATCGGTAGGTTTGAAAGATGTCGTTGAAGGACGTCTGGATATGGTGTATACCGGCACTCCATCTGTTTTGATCAACGGTTTGAGCGATGCCGATCGTGAAAAGATTGATATTTATTCGGTGCCGTCGGGTACGCTTGCATTGTGGTTGAATCCGATTCCCAATAAGGCGCCGTACACAGTGACAACGACAGCCGGTGAGGAAGTTTTTAACCCGTTAGCAATTCGTGAAGTCCGCTATGCGTTGAACTTTTTGGTTAACCGCAAGCAGATTGTTGATGAAGTTCTCTTGGGCTACGGCAGTCCGATGTTTACGCCGATTAACCCCGATGTACCGGGTTCATACAAATATAACTTGTTGTCGGCAAAACTCGGGATGACCGATACCGGTGATTTTCCGAAAGCACAAGCGATGATTAGCGAGGCAATGCAAAAAGCAAGTGAATTGCCCGAAAACAAAGGCAAACTGGTAAAAAACGGCAAGTTTTGGGAATACAACGGCAAGCCGGCTTTAATCAAGTTCTACATCCGTGTCGACGATCCGACTCAGCGGTTGGTAATCGGTCGTGAAATTGCGGATCAGCTTGAAGTGTGCGGTTTGAAGGTAGAACGTTTGGAGTGGGATAGAAGCCGTTTACGGTGGAAACCCGCAAGATTATACTTGTACGATGTATACGGAAGGATGGGGATCAGGCGGAACCGCCGCATACCACGATGTGAACTTATCTCAAATGGGCGCTCCGTATTATGGATACATGCCCGGCGGCGGAAACTCCGAGTATTGGAACTATAAAAACGATGAAATCGATAAACTCGGTATGATGGGAATTTACGGACAGTTCTTGACAGCCGATGACTACTGGAAAAGCAATTTGCGTATGAACGAGTTGATTATGCACGATTCAATCCGTATTTGGCTTGCAAGTCAGAGTCAGTTGTTTATCACGAACAAAACTCGTGTTGCCGACCGTGTTATGTACGGTGCCGGTGACGGCTTTAACATGTTTTCGGTGCGAACGGCAAATATTCCTGCCGATTCAAACGGTGAAAAAGTGCTGCGCGTCGGACAGTTTTCAGCAATGGGTAAATTGTTCATGTGTGCATGGAATCCGATTGGAACAGGCGGTTTTACCGATACATTCTCTTCAAATATTATCGGCGCACTTTCCGATCCGGCTACTGAAAACAGTCCCGCAACCGGTATTCCGATGGCTTTGTATGTCGAATTTGATGCGGACTCACTGAAATCGGCTCCGAAAGTAATTGAAAAAATCGGAGAAGACGGAGAGTCGGAGCCTGCGATGTCCGGTACTTTGCCGGTTAATCCTGAAGCGGAAATTTATGACAGCGCAACAAAAACTTGGAAGAAAGCGGGAAGCGGTGTTACTTCCGCCGTTGAAACTCGCTCACGCTTGGTAAAAGGTTTTTACTGGCATAACGGTGAACCAATGTCGCTCGCCGATGTCCGCTTTGCGGATGCATTCTGGGTTGAATGGTGTACCAAAGACGGTGCCGATGATCCGTATTATGATGAACCGCTTGAAACTCAAATGCGTTCAAATATCGATAACAATAAGGGTACCTTGTATAAATCGGATGACGGATATGTTCACACATTTAGCAACTATTTCTTTGCTCCGGATAATCGTGAAACAGCCGGCGGTACTGCAATTACTGCAAAAGCGGCAAACCCCGGACGCCGAACGATTTTCCCGTGGGAAATCTATGAAGCTTGTTCCGAAATAGCGGCACACGGCGGTGCCAGCGGGACGAAGTGGAACATTGTTGAAGCCGATGAAAATGAAATTGACGTGGTACAAGCTCGCTGTGTTGCCGATATTAGTGCAAAACTGCAAGAGTTTATTGATACAAAACACATACCTGCTTCTTTGCAAGGTTATATCACTGAAAACGATGCAATCAAACGCTACAAAGCAAGTATAGACTTTATCAACAAGCATGGACATGCTTTTATTTCAAACGGTCCTTGTATTTTGGATAAAATTGATACGGTTGCAAACTCGATGACTATGGTGCCGTTTGATAAATATCCGATTAAAGCAAACGAATTTATCGAGCGCTATGCGACTACCATGACAGCGATTGATTACATCAAGGTTCCGACCAATGCAACTGCCGGTAATGATGCCGTGTTTGAAATTACCGTTTCACAGTGTGCATTCCCTCGTGTTGATTCGGAGCCGAGTACAGCCGCTAAGGTTACGCTGAACTTGCAGTTGCCTGACGGCAGTGAAAAGGTATATGAAGCGGCTCATACTGAAAACGGTGTGTATACGGTAACCGTCCCTGCTGCCGATACGGCGAATTTGCCTGCCGGTGCTTATACGGTTGTCGCTCTTTCGTCATATGCTGATGAGTCGCCGTCCGTAAGTTCTGCGACTTTATTACTCAAGTAATTTGCCGTAAATTTTTCTCTACGGAAACCCCTGCTCTTTGATTAAAATGATCAAAGAGCAGGGTGTATTTTGAAAAAAGGCGTGTCTTTAATCGATTTGTTCATTAAGGAGGCACTGATTAATTCAATCGAGAATTAAGGTCGTCTTTCAAAAACTTGGGTTAGACTTTTAAAGACTACCTTCCAGTGCCACCTTTAAAATCTGTTGTTCCGAAAATGTTCAGAATCTCGCTTAATTATGATGAACATTGAGAAAGAATAGAAGGAGATACTTTGCTTTTACAAAAAAACTTTGCGAAAGCAAAGTTTGCGATTAAATGGCGTCATGCCTTTAATCAGCGTTTCTTTAAGGATTTGCCTTTTTTTATGAATACTGCATATATTTTTTGTGTGCATTTTTAATTTAGGAGAACGTATGTATAAATGGTATGCACTCAAGCGTGTTTTGCGCGGTGTGGTTATTTATGTGATACTCATATTTTTGTTTTCGCTTCTTTTTAACAAGGTAAGTGAAGAAACAACGACCAACATGATTTTTGAGCAAATCCAAGCCGAATCCCGCGGTCTTAAAATGAAATCGGCTGAGGACATGAGAAACTGGAAAGTGCAGCGGGAACAAGCTCTTATCAAAAAATATAAGTTGGATCGTCCGTTTATTGAGCGCGTTATGAATAATGCGATGAATATCTTGTTGTTTGATTTCGGAACCTCGGTGCAAATTAAAACCGCAAAGGGCAGTAAAAATGTCGTTGATATTTTGATGGAAGCATTGCCGAGAACGATTTTGCTTTTTACGACTGCAACGATATTGGATACGATTATCGGCTTGTGGCTTGGCTTGAAAAAAGCGCAGAATCCCGGTGGCAAGTTTGATAAGGGTTCCAGTATTGCAACTCTCGTACTTGCGGGGATGCCGACATGGTGGGTCGGTTTGTTGTTTATTTTATTTTTCAGCTATACGTTGAAAATATTCCCGTCAAGCGGCGTTAATACCTTACCGGTGCCGACCGGCTTTATGTTTATCGTTGATAGACTGTGGCACTTATGTTTGCCGGTGATTACTTTGGTGGCTCTTTCTATTTGGAGTATGAGTTTTTTGATACGAAACTTAGTTGTCGGGACGCTCCAAGAAGATTTTATTATGAGTGCTCGTGCCCGCGGTATCCCCGAGCGGAAAGTTCTGTTCGGACATACGCTGCGGACTTCCGCTCCGCCGATTGTCACCATTGTCCTTTTGAGTTTAATTGTGAGCATGAGCGGCGGTATGATTTTTGAAGGAATTTTCTCATGGCCCGGTTTAGGAAACCTCTATTGGATTTCCGTGCAGCAAAACGATATTCCGGTATTGATGGGAAACTTGGCTTTTACAACCGGAATATATCAGCTCGGTTTGATTGTCCTTGACTTGATATACGGCTTCCTTGATCCGCGCATTAAAGTGGGAGGTAAAGCATAATGTCTGATACGTTTGAAAGATTCCGTGAATTTTGGGATCAATTCAAAAAAGATAAAATCGGTATTGTCGGTTTATGCATTTTGGGATTTTCGCTGTTGGTGGTAATTTTTGAACCGCTTTTGCTGCCCTTTAAGGCAACCAACGAAAACTGGCGCAATATCGGATATTGGTTGGATAATCCTGCTGCCGTGCCGCCGCGGTGGACAAACTGGTTTACTTCAAAAAAGGGTGCCATTTCTGCAAAGGTTCAGCCGGAGACGGTCGTTGAAACAAACTCGGAACACGGCGATGTAACGCATTATATATTTTCATACAATTATAAGTATGCAAAAGCGCCGGTTGATTTAGTTATTAAGATGGTAGGAAAAAGCGGCAATGTGTCTTATGCCGCAGAACTGGAGCGTCCTGACGGGGAAACCGTATTTTTGGGACAATTTCAATTTACCAATATTCAAAACCAAACGCTGCGCGTCAGTTTACAAAATGATGCAAGGACGGCAGTACAGAGTTACATGAAAAAATTCGGAGCGCAGCCGACGTCGGGTTCTGCGAAAACAACCGAACTTTTGTTTTCAAAGGGCGAAAAAAACATGTACAAGGCGAAAAATCCCTTGAAAGGGGAGTATACCCTCCATGTGTATGTTTCAAATGCGTTTCAGCATGAAATTGAAAACCCGGAGCTTATTGTACAAGGGGCGGTATTCGGCGTAATGGGAACCGATACTTCACGCCGCGATATTTTTTCAGGCGTTATTGCCGGTTTAAAGTGGGCGCTTTTTATCGGCTTGGTTACCAGCGTTGTGTCTGTTGTGTTGGGTTTGATTTACGGCGTGGTGTGTGCTTACTTCGGCGGACGCGTCGACAATATTATGCAGTTTATTGCGGAAATATTTTTGTCGCTGCCGACGATGCCGATTTTAATTGTGATTTTCGCCGTTTTGGAGCCTAGTATCTGGTATATTATCCTCGTTATTGTTTTTGTCGGTTGGGTTGGTCCTGTTAAAACGATTCGTTCAATGGCGATGCAAATCCGTGAGGAAACGTACGTTGAAGCGGCAAAAGCGCTCGGTGCAAGTCACGGGCGTATTATTTTTAAGCACATTATACCGATTTTGCTGCCGTATTCGTTTGCAACGATGGCAACAAGTGTGCCTGGCTACATTGTGTACGAAGCGTCTCTTTCCATGCTCGGTTTGGGAGATTCGACGATTGTGAGCTGGGGGCAGATTTTGCAGGATGCGCGATCGGCCGGCGCCAGTTTGAACGGACTGTGGTGGTGGATTATTCCGCCGGGCTTGGCAATTTCGCTGATGGGCATGACGTTTGCATTTATCGGTTTTTCAATGGATAAAATTTTGTATCCGAAGCTGCAAAAGAGGTAGGGTGGTATGGAAAATACTGAAAAAAAAGTTGTTTTGGATGTAAAAAATTTACGCCTTTATTATCATACAACTGCCGGTTTGGTAAAGGCTTTGGATGATGTGAGTTTTGACCTTGCCGAAGGCGAAAGTTTAGGTTTGGTTGGAGAATCCGGCTGCGGAAAAACAACGACGGGAATGGCTCTTTTAAAAATGCCGTCACCTCCGGGCGTTATCGAAGAAGGTTCGCAGATTATTGTTGACGGGACGGATATTGTACCGCTTTCGGATACTGAGGTGCGAAAGCATATACGTTGGGAAAAAATAGCAATGGTGTTTCAGGGGGCAATGAACAGTTTAACGCCGGTGTACACGATTGAAAAGCTGATGTATGAAACGCTCAATGAGCATAAGCCGATGAGTAAAGAAGTTGCTCGTGACTTGATGATTGAATATTTGGGCCATGTCGGACTTTCGCCGGAAGTACTGAACCGCTATCCGCATGAGCTGTCAGGCGGTATGAAGCAGCGCGTCGTTATTGCAACGGGGCTTTTTTTGAATCCGAAAATCGTTATTTTGGATGAGCCGACAACTGCCCTCGACGTTATTGTACAAGCTCAGATTATTAACTTGCTGAAAAAATTAAAAAAACAGTTTAATTTGTCGTTTATTTTTATTACGCATGATCTTGCGTTGGAAGCTGAAATTTCCGACCGCCTTTGCGTTATGTATGCGGGAAAAATTGCCGAACTCGGTTCAAACGAGCAGATTTACGGAGAAGCGGGACCGATGCATCCGTACACACAAAAACTGCTTTCCGCAACGCCGCTTTTGCGTAAAAAAGTGGATGAGTTGGCGTATATACCGGGTACGCCGCCGAACTTATTAAATCCCCCGAAGGGTTGCCGGTTTGCACCGCGGTGTCATTGCAAAATGGAGCGTTGTGACAATGAAATACCGCCTTTGAAGGAGCTTGAACCGGGACACTTTGTTGCTTGTTGGAGGTGTATCAATGGCTAACGAAAAAAGCGAATATGTTTTGGAGCTTAAAAATATAAAAAAATATTTTGCACCGCATAAAACTCTCGGGCAAACGCTTTCCGGGAAAAAATTTAACCCGATTAAAGCGGTTGATGATGTTTCATTCAGCTTAAAGCACGGTGAAATTTTCGGTTTGATCGGGGAATCGGGAAGCGGAAAAACGACTATCGGCAAGATTGCGATGAAGCTTTTAACGCCGACTGAAGGACAGCTTATTTTTGACGGAGAGGATGTTACCGCTGCCGATAAAGAGCGAACGGCTCGATACCGTAGGCAGGTACAGATGATTTTTCAGGATCCCTATGCGTCAATGAATCCGCACTTTAAGATTCGGGATGTTTTGGAAGAGCCTTTGATTATCCACAAAGTTCCGGGAACCCGTGCGGAACATACTCAGCGGATTATTGAAGCGTTGACTTCCGTTAAAGTGACGCCGCCTGAAGAATTTATGAACCGCTATCCGCACATGCTTTCCGGCGGGCAAAAACAGCGTGTCGCGACGGCTCGAACCTTGATTTTGCAGCCCGATATTGTTGTTGCGGACGAACCGGTTTCGATGATTGACCTTTCAACACGGGCTGAAATTCTACATATGATGCGGGAAATTCAGGAAAAGATGGGTTTGACGTATTTGTACATTACCCACGATCTTTCAACCGCCCGCTATTTTACCGATCGCATTGCGGTTATGTACTTGGGACGTATTATGGAAATCGGAAATGCCGATGATATTGTTGACAACCCGATGCATCCGTATACGCGGGCGTTGATTGAAGCCGTTCCCGAGCCGCATTCGGGGCGCTTGAACGTAATTAAAGAGCTGCCGATTTCAGGAGAGATTCCGTCTCCGGCAAATATTCCTTCGGGATGCCGTTTTCATACCCGCTGCCCCTATGCAACGGAAGCGTGTACGAACGAACCCGAGCCGGTTTTGATGGATGTCGGTAACGGGCATTTTCATGCCTGCCGTCGTTCCGAAGAAATTCGCGACAAAATTACGCAAGCAAATTATACAAGTATTTGAGAGAACGGGTAGGGGAGAGCCGAGAGGCTCTCCTTATTTTCGGAGAACCGACGTTGTTTTATAACTGCTCGATTTTCTTCAAAGTTTTACCGTGTTTTAAAAGCTTGCTATCCGCATCCATTGATACTGATAACGCTGCCGTTTAATTTAAGGAAACGCTGTTAAACGGCATCAAGCCTTTAATCAGCGCTTCCTAAAGCGCTTCCTGCATTAAAAAAAAGCCCCAACCGCTTCAAAAGCGGAAGGGGCGTAAAGTGAGTCCGCACGATGGGTAGGGATAGTTTTCGTTCAGCTTGTTACAAGCCCTTACTTAACCCGTACATAGCAGCGAGCTGAAACCCATTTATCGGGATCATCAGCCTTGGTAAGCTTCATGACAACCATAAGATGTTTAAGTCCGGTAGTGTTAAAGGAACCGGTAAATGTGACATTCGTCTGACCTGGTACTTCCGCTCCGTCGGCATACCATTTTGTCTCTTTGACAGCATAGCCGGGTTCACAAATCACATTTGCTTTGATATTATTACACGGCTTGCCTTTTTCAGCGTCAAGTATCTTGTTTTGACCTTCTATGTAGCAATATTCATCATAGGCAGGGAATGTAATACTCAGCGGATCATGTTCTTCCCAAATAGCTTCAACCTCAATACCAGAATCTATATGACCGTCCTTGAGCTGAAAACCAGGATTCGGATCGCCAGCTACAGCAGTTCCCGTCCAGCCTTTAAATGTATAAAGCTTATCAATACCGCCGGTACCTCCCGTAGGTTTAAACGGGTGATACACTGACGCGGGGATACCCGTCTCGGTGGAAAGCACTTCAGCAGGAAGCATAACCGGAGTACCTAGCTTAGAGCACGTATAGTAGCCGATCGCCGGTTTTGCGGGATCGCTGTCGTCTATATAATACGGACTGTTCGTTTCCGCTGCATTGAGCACTTTTCCTCCATTCAGTTTGTATGTAATACGAGCTAAATGTACAATGTTGTCGGTCTTTAAATCGCTAAGCCATTCTGCTTCGGAGCTACCGAACTCGTTTTTCGCCTGTACTGAAACCTTATATTGTTCACCCAGCGTGAGCGTTGCGGTCGCCGTATGTACATTTCTGTCAATCATATGAGGAGCGGTCGCGGGCGGAGCTGTCGTAACCGTCGGTTGAGGATCATATTTCGTCGTTCCGTCCTTTTCATAGAAGGTAAGCACAAACTCATCTTCGTTATATGATTCATCCTGCCAGGTAAAAGTTGCCTCGTAGGTAGTATCGCTATCACCAGGTCGCTTTGCGTACTGTACTTGCAAGTTTTTCGGCGCATTCGGTTTTGTATTTAAATCACGCACAATTTGCAAGGTATCTTTACTTTCATTTGCAGGGTCAACAATAACCAAGCTGGACGCCTTACCGGCACTTTTCCCGCTCGTTCGAAGCAGTTCTGCAGTGAATTCATACACGCCCGGAACTACCTCTGATTGTTTATAAGAAATTATATCGCCTGTCATTACATTACACTTTTTTTCAGCGATTACAGCTCCGATTGTCGTTCCGGGAGCAAGCTTAAGCTCACACTTTGCTTCTTTAATCGGATCATCCGGATTTTTTTCAGGATCGACAAATTTAAGCGTAATATCGACGGAACCTTTTGTTGCAGCATCGGATTCCAGTTTCGTGTCACGATAGGGCCGAAGCACAAAATTAATCAAATTGGAGCTGGGAACGGTAACATCTGTTTTATAGCTTATCAGAGCAATCTTACCGCTTGTCGTTTCCCGAGCAACCATAATCAACTTCAACGGTGCAGTAGTTTGCCCTATAGCCATGTGATAACCGTTTTTAATGTCATCCCATTTTATATCAGCAAAACCATTGAATACCTTTGTCAGAGCATCATCTTGATAGATAGTATAGCTCAATTTTTTTTTCCGCGTATCATCCCAAGCAGCGGGCGTAACAGTACGATATGCAGGAAAATTATCATCCGCTACCGTAACTTGGATAAGCACTTCACCGGGTTTTAAAACTCTCGGCTTATTCCCCAAAGTCGGAACAGCCAAAGCAGCCTTACATGCTGCCAGTCCCAACAACATAAGTACTAACGTACTTAATCCCAAAATCTTTTTTTTCATGTCTACCCTCCATATCAGTAAACTTAAAATTTATTTTTTGTTCTCCACAACTGCGAAGCGTATCACCTCATCAAACGCCGTTACAATCTGTTGTTTCGCAAATGTTCCAATAAATTTGTCTATTGACTGAACAGTGCGAAACGATGAAGGAGATACTTTGCTTCTGCAAAAAACTTTGCTTTGCAAAGTTTGCTGATTAAACGGCGTCAAGCCTTTAATCGGCGTTTCCTTACGGCGTAATCGTCAACCGGGTATCCCAAAATTTTGTTGTGCCCGCTTTGTTAGTGCATTGTAAACGCAGCGCATAGGTATCCGGTTTGAGCGAATTTTTATAATCAGTTGCACCGTTTGAAAGATTCGGTGTTCCGATTTTGATACGCAGCTCCAAAATCTGGTTTCCGCTTACGTTTTTACCGTTCAATGTCCAAATATAGCTGTCACAATCCCGCGGTCCGCCGATAATAAACAGTCCCGTATCCTTTGAAACCGTATATCCGTTCGGCGCAAATTCATAATGGTCAAAGTCCATCGTTGACTTTTCAATATTTTCCATCGTCCACAATATATCTTCAGACGGAATAAACATTCGGTTATATTCGTCGACAAAGGCTGCCATGTTCGGCTTGCAGGAACTCAATACAAATAGTGCACTGCATATGAAAACAAAGACTCGTGTTTTATGTTTCTGTAATATGTTCAAAATCTTTTCCTCCCGCTTATGTTTATTCCCTCTATTCTACTATACTGCAATAAATTTATCCGGTATACTGTTATTCTTTTTTGCATGGTACACGTTCCTAAAAATTGGACAATTGAGGAAATATCAATTTCCGAAAATTGTTCAATTCCGTCGTTTCGTAACACAGTGAGAAACGACACTATAACAAGCGACGTTTTGAAAAACAAACTTGTTACGAAGTTTTTCAAAACTCGGCGTTTAGCAAGGCAGCCATACTTCGGCTGCCGCAGATAAACCTTCGATTTTTATCGGCAATATGAAATCGATAAAGCCGATAAAATTCAGTAGTTCCTAAAAACACGGACGTTTTTCGGTCAGCAGCCGACATGGATGTTTTTCAAAAGTACTATTGACCAAAACGCAAGATTAGATTACACTACAAAAAATGCGAACCGATGATTTTGATTTTAATTTACCCGATGAACTCATTGCACAGGAACCTTCAAAAGTGCGGGGCGAAGATCGACTTTTGGTGTTGGATTCGAAAACAGGCGAATTTACCGACAAGCTTTTTTCCGATATTCCTGATTTGATACTGCCCGATACGCTTTTGGTGTTTAATAACTCAAAAGTGCGGAAAGCTCGTACTTTCGCGGAAAAAATAGCGACCGGCGCAAAAGCCGAATTTTTGTTTTTGCAGTCATTTGAAGGCGGACGTGTTTGGAAAGTTTTGACCAGACGCGGAAAACGCCAGCATATCGGTGATGCGTACCGATTCAGTGACGGAACATTGTGTAAAATTGCAGACCCTGCAAGCGTTTTACCCGCGCAAGACGTTCTTTCGGAAGCGAAACATGAAGCGCAGGCGGCAGGTGATGAAGAAACGCTGTATGAAGCCGGCGAAAAATTTTTAGTTTTTGAAGAACCGCTTTCGGATACTTGGTTTGATGTAAACGGGCATATTCCGTTGCCGCCGTATATCAAACGTGAGGATAACGCAAACGATGCGCTACGTTACCAGAATGTTTATGCCGACCAAGTCGGTTCGGTCGCCTGTCCGACTGCCGGTTTGCACTTTACCGAAGCGCTTTTGGCAAAGCTGGATGCGAAACATATTCAGCGGGTAACCGTTACCCTCCATGTCGGTATCGGTACTTTTTTGCCGGTGCGGTCGGAACAGGTTGAAGACCACAAAATGCACTCGGAGAATTTTTTTATTTCCGAAGAAGTTGCCGGCAAAATTGAAGCGCATAAAGCTGCCGGTAAAACCGTTCTTGCGGTCGGAACTACCTCGATGCGCGCATTGGAAGGATCTGCAGCGGCAGGTACGGACGGCAAACTCAAACGGGGGTGGCAGTCCAGCAATATTTTTATTTATCCGCCGTATCGATTCAAAGTTGTTGACCGGCTTTTGACGAACTTTCACACTCCGAAGTCGACGCTGCTGATGCTGGTTTCGGCGCTTGCCGGGCGGGAAAATATTTTGCGGGCATATAATCACGCTGTTTCGGAACGGTATAAGTTTTTTTCTTACGGTGATGCGATGCTTATTTTGTAATTTTTTCCGTTTGAAAGATGTTTTAGATATAATAATTAGTTTTTAAGGAATAAAGATGCGTACCTTTTTTTCTCTCATTGCCGGTTTAATCGGTTTTTATTCGTTTTTGTGCTTGGCGCGGATTGTTATTTCTTGGTTTCCGCAAGCACAAAATAATCAAGTTTCGAGGTTTTTGGCGAATATTTGCGATCCTTTTTTTGCGCTGTTTCGATTTTCGTTTTCACAAATCGGAGTGCTGAATCTTTCAAGTCTTTTTGCCCTCGCAGCCCTCTATATTTTCCAAAATATATTTGAATCACTTTCACGGCAAAGCAGCTTCAATGCGTTTTCGATTATTGCGATTTTAATCAATGTTATTCTTTCCGTGATTAATTCGCTTTTGACGTTGCTCCTCATCGTATTGATTGTTCGCTTGATTTTGCAGTTGACCGGACATGCTTTTAATGCCGCGTATACCGATACCCTCGACTCGATTTTAGCGCCGTTTTACCGCATGGCAAATAAAATAGCTAAAAACGATTACGTTGCTTCATTGGTTGTTTTAATAATCGGAGCTGCCGCTTTAAAAGTGCTTATTTTTGTTCTCCGTGTTACGGTTTTAAAAATATAAATGGAACCGCAATTTTCATCAAAATAACAGGAGAGCCGTACGGAAACGCTGATTAAAGGCTTGACGCCGGTTTTTAAGGTCATGAAAGATGCCCTCAATTCTCGATTGAATTAATCAGGACCTCCAAAAGTTTGGTAAATTTTTAAAATTTCTCGGCAAAT
>CALDWC010000174.1 GCA_937923945.1 uncultured Treponema sp. | reverse complement strand
ATAGATTTTAAATGTGGGCACTGATTAATTCTCGATTGAATTAATCAGTGCCTCCATACATATATTTTTTAGCGAATGAGGCAATTTTGCTGCACGGTGATATTGCATAAAAACGGTATTTACGATAGCAGAGAAAAATGCTGATTAAAGGTTTTACACCATTAACAGCATTTCTCTATTGTTTCTCAATGTTCAACATAATAATGTAGAATTCTGAACATTTACGAAACAACGATTTTAAAGGTGGGCACTGAAAAATAGTCTTTTAAAAACATCAGTTTTTGAAAGATGCCCTCAATTCTCGATTGAATTAATCAGTGCCTCCAGAAGAGGTGCAGTGCTTACTCCGTTGACTTTTTATCCGTATCGGTTTATCATAACATAACATATTACCTTTATGTAAAAACGATATCCTCGTTTTTGCTTTGGATGATTTTTCTGAAGGAGATTGTATGCGAGAAGTTGATGCCGGAACGCTGGTTGAAAAAATTAAAACAGCCTTGATTAAAATGGCTTATTTTTTGCCGGCTGATGTTGAACAAGGTTTGAAAAACTCGTACGAGGCTGAAAAGTGGACGATTGCAAAATCAACCCTTTCTCAGATTTTACAAAATGCGGAAATTGCACGGAATACCAATTCTCCCATCTGTCAAGACACCGGAATGATTGTTGCGTTTGTAACGATCGGTCAGGATGTCCACGTAGTAAACGGTTCGCTGACGGATACTATCAACGAAGGAGTGCGGCAAGCGTACAAGGACGGCTATTTACGTAAATCGGTTGTTTCGGATCCGGTCGACGGACGGGTTAACACAAAAGATAACACACCGGCAGTGATTCACTATGATGTTGTACCCGGCGATGTTTTTTCGATTGAATTTGCGGCAAAAGGCTTCGGCTCGGAAAATATGTCACGCCTTGCTATGTTAAAACCGTCCGATGGCTTGGAAGGCGTGAAAAAATTTATCCTTGAAACGGTGGAACTTGCGGGACCGAACCCTTGTCCTCCGATTGTCGTTGGGGTCGGAATTGGCGGAACGGTTGACAAAGTAACCTTTTTAGCAAAACGAGCATTGCTCCGCCCGCTTGACTCGTATAATCCGAAACCGTTTTATGCAGCGCTTGAAAAAGAAATGCTTGAAAAAATAAATGCACTCGGCATTGGTCCGCAAGGTTTCGGCGGAAAAACGACCGCATTACGCGTGCTGATTGAAACTTTTCCGACCCATATTGCGGGGTTGCCGGTTTGCGTGAATATCAACTGTCATGTAACGCGGCACGTGAAACTCGAATTTTAAAAATGCTGAGGAGAAATACTATGGCAAAAACAGTAAAAATAACCACGCCTCTGACGCGTGATGATTTAAAAGATATTGAAGCCGGTGATATGGTATACATTACCGGCTATGTGTATACCGCTCGCGATGCGGCACATAAACGCCTGTGCGAACTTTTGGACAAGGGCGAAAAACTTCCGATTGATGTCAAGGGAAACATTATTTACTATGTGGGACCGACTCCGGCAAAACCGGGAGAACCGATCGGTTCTGCGGGACCAACAACCAGTTACCGCATGGATGCTTACACGCCTCAACTTTTAGATCAAGGCTTGATGGGCATGATCGGCAAAGGAAAACGCAATCAGGCGGTTATCGACAAAATCGTTGAACACGGCGCCTGCTACTTTGCGGCAATCGGCGGTGCGGCGGCATTAATTAAAAGCAAAATTAAAACCTCCGAGTTGATTTGCTACGAAGATCTCGGCTCGGAAGCGGTGCGAAAACTCTACGTCGAAAATTTTCCGGTTACCTGCATTATCGATAGCAAGGGCAACAACCTGTACGAGCGCGGCCGAAGCGCCTACCTTGATTCACTTTCATAGGTGAGACAATACACCGAAAGCTTTTTTGTTTTGAATTTATATTAGAGTAGAGAAAGCCTCTAAAAACGGATGTTTTTGGAGGCTGTTTTTTATATCTTATCACCGGTGGATGTTCGTCTCGTATTTTATTTTAAATAATTATAAAGGCGTTGATTTTTTTAGTTTAATTCTATATTATTCATCGATGGAAACTCATTCCGTTTTAATTTTACTATAATTTATTGGAGAATATTATGCGAACAATAGATACTACTATTTCTCGAAGATCGCAGTATGCGAAACAGCCTGAACAGTTTCCGCTCAGTTTGTTATTTTGGGATTTGGCGGCTCATCTTGCGTGGATTTTTGGCGCAGTGATTTTGGCAAAAATTTCTACTGCCGGCGGAAATACGGCAGATTCATCGATCGGTAGTATTTTAACTTCAATCAGTTTACCGATTATGACGCTTGTTTTGATTGCGGTTCCGATTATAAAATTTTTTAACTATCGGAAAGTAATTATGAATTGGAAAGAAGATTGGGAAAAAGCCCTCCATACGATAGCCGCGACAAAAGCGTTAACCACCCTGTTTCCGTTCGTTATGTCCGTGTCGATGGTTCTCGTGATTTCACTGGAACTGGGCATGATTTCCGACATGCAGGAAGTGCTTTCATTTTTAATTTTAGCAGTCGGCGCGCAAATGATGATTGGAGAACCGTTTGCGCTTCTTTTTGTAAAATACTTTGAACGATCTTGTGCATTTGTTCCGATTGATACCAACGCCCCACTTAAAGCGGCAAAAGCGTCGGTACGTTTGTATACGATTGTTATTATGGGTTTGGTGGTGGTATGCGTTTTTTCAATTTTGCCGTACATCAGTGTCGAAAATGAGAGTAAAACGCATTCGGAAATTTTTCTGATGAATTCGCTGCCGCTTGCTGTTATTGTTCTTTTTTGTTGTGCGGGAAGTGCTATCATTTATTTGCGTGAAGTACTCAAGCAAATCGATATGGTGGAAGATCGCATGCAAAAACTGCAACAAGGAGATTTTCGAGATTTAAAATTACCCGTTACGACACGAGATGAATTCGGAAAGCTCATTACAAACTTTAATATCTATGCAGAATCGTCAACGAAGTTTTACAGGCTTGTTTTTGATTCGATTGATAAATCCAAAGCAGTTTCGGAAAACCTGATGCAGCACACATCGGACAGTGCGACCGGTGTGCAACAAATTGTGAGTAAAATTTCTTCAATCAATTCGGATATTGAAAATCAGGCAACCAGTGTTTTGGAAACGCAAAGTACGTTGGAGCAAATTGTTCGTAACATTCAAGCTCTCGATAAAAATATCGATACGCATGCGGCAACGGTCGTCGAGTCGGCAAGTTCAATCGAACAAATGGTGGCGAATATTCGGTCGGTAACCGACATTTTGGAACAAAACAGCAAAAGCATTATGAACTTGGAAAAGGAAGCCGCTTCGGCTGACCATGCGATTAATGATGCTCTTACATTAACCGATAATATTGCCGGCGCTTCAGAAGGACTTTTGGAAGCGAGTAACGTCATTCAAAACATCGCGAGTCAAACGAACTTGCTCGCAATGAACGCCGCGATTGAAGCCGCTCATGCGGGAGACGCCGGCAAGGGTTTTGCCGTTGTTGCCGATGAAATCAGAAAATTGGCGGAAGAAGCCGGCATGCAGGGAAAATCAATTTCCGGTGTTCTCAAAGGCTTGAAAGAGCAAATTGATTCGGTACAGCAAGGAAATGCGGCGGTTCATGAGCATTTTTCCAACATGCACGCGATGACTACCAAAGTACGTGAACAAGAAGATGTCGTCATGAATGCGATGCAGGAGCAGAGTACCGGCAACGAGCAAGTTCTGCAAGCAATGAAAGATATGACCGACATCACGCGTGAAATAAAAAACGGTTCCGGCGAAATGCTCATCGGAAGCGGCGAAATCCAAAAAGAAATGGCGGCTCTTGCCGAATTGTCGGACGCCATACAACAGAGCTTGCAGCACATTGATACGGGGGCAAATCAAATTGCCGAGAATGTGTCGTCGCTTGTAGGTTTGGGAACCGAAAACAAAGAAGCGATGGACACGGTTTCCGAAACGATGAGTCGGCTGAAAATTTCACGCGAAAAATGATCAAAATTTTGTAACCTTTTTCCCCGGTTGTTGTTGAGTTTAATTACAGTAATGTATAAAGTAATCTGATTACCGGTTGATGCAGATGCATTGCAGTAACCGATATTTATTCGGGCTACATTATTGAGGAGTTCGTGTGACAGAATCACCTACGAGGAAAAAAACAAAACGCGTTTCGATTATTCGAGTGCTGGTTGTTCTCATTGCGGCGTGTTTGGTTGCAGGGGGAGGGTATTGCCGTTCTGCATTGACGCCGGTTGATACGTCAAATACCGACATGCAAGAGTTCGTCGTTGAAAAAGGTCAATCCGCAGCCGGTATTATCAAAGCATTGCACGTTCGCCACTTATTGCGGAGCGAAAAGGTCGCTTATTATTTTGCCCGTATTGTAAAACCGACATTCAAAGCAGGAACGTATCGGCTGTCGCCGAGTATGAGCGTTCGGGAAATTTTTTCGGAGCTGGAAACGGGCAAACAGCGCTCTGTGAAAGTTACCGTCGCCGAAGGTTTAACGCTCACGAAAGTAACCCAAACCTTGGAACAGGCGGGACTGGTACAGGCTGACGAGTTTTTAACGCTTGCCGATTCGGGAGAAGCGCTCAAACCGTACGGCATTGAAGCGGAAACTTGCGAAGGTTTTTTATTTCCCGACACGTATTTTTTCACCGAGTCAGAAACGGCGGAGTCGGTACTGCAAACTCTCGTAAAAACATTTTTTGAAAAAACCGCACAAATTGAAAACTTTCCGACTGATCCTCAAAAAATATTTGACACGGTAAAACTTGCCAGTATTGTCGAGCGCGAATACCGTAAGCCGGAGGAAGCGATTACGATTGCGGGCGTTTTTGCGAATCGGCTCGAGATTCAGATGGCGCTACAGTCTTGTACTACGGTTGAGTATATTATCACGGAAATACAGCATAAACCGCATCCGACGCGTATTTTTTTCGCGGATTTGGAAATCGATAATCCGTACAATACGTATTTGTATCCGGGATTACCGCCGACGCCGATTTGCAGCCCGGGTGCGGTAGCATTATATGCCGCGGCAAATCCCGAAAAACATGATTACTTATATTTCCGATTAGTTGACGAGCAAACGGGGCAGCACCATTTTTCAAAAACGCTTTCGGAGCATAACCGCACCGGCGAAGGCATAAAACTTAAAAACTGAAGTATCATGGCAAAAATTAGCGGAGACACCATAGAGGCGGTAACTAATGCAACGGATATTGTTTCCGTCGTTGAGCAGTATACGCGGCTTGAACGGCGCGGTTCTACCTGGTGGGGCTGTTGTCCCTTTCACCATGAAAAAACGCCGTCCTTTCAAGTCAATCCCGAAAAAAAACTTTTTTATTGTTTCGGCTGTCATAAGGGCGGTAATTTACTGCAATTTGTTATGGAAATGGAAGGTCTTTCATTTTCGCAAGCAATTATAGAACTTGCAAAGCGGAGTGGAATTTCTGTCCGGTATGAAAACGGCGGGTATGAGCAAAGCGAAACGGAAAAGCGGCGGGACGAAATTATTCTTTTGTACGAAAAAGTAACCCGCGCGTTTCATCATATTCTCTTGCACACTAAGGAAGGAAACGGAGCTTTGCAGTATCTTAAAAACCGGCAGGTGAGTGATGAAATGATTGAAATGTTTCAGCTGGGACTTGCACCGAAAAATCGAAAGTGGCTCCATCGGTTTTTAACAAAAAAAGGATATTCACCGCAGTTTTTGCAGCAATCGGGGCTTTTTTCAAAAAAGTATCCTGATATTGCATTTTTTTCAAACCGCATTATGTTTCCGATTGCGGATAGGCACGGGCGGGTCATTGCATACGGAGGACGAGATTTATCCAACGATCCGAAAAGCCCGAAGTACCTCAATTCGTCGGATATGGTGCAGTACCAAAAAAAGTACAATCTGTTTGCGCTCCATCTGGCGCTCACCGAAATGAGGAAAACGAAAGCGGTGATTTTTTGTGAAGGCTACATGGATGTGCTGGCGTTTCACCAAGCGGGCATCACCAATGCGGTTGCGCCGCTCGGTACGGCGCTGACGGAAGAGCAGCTGCAGCTTGTCCGTCCGCTCGTTGACACAGTGTTTTTTTGTTTTGACAGCGATGAAGCCGGCTTAAATGCGACTTTTCGCGCCATTGAAATGGCTTCGCGACAAAACTTTGAAATACGGATTATTCAAATCACCGGTGCAAAAGATTCATCGGAGCTTTTAGAAAAATATGGTGCGGAAGGCTTGAAAAATTCTTGTAAAAATGCTATAATAGAATCGGATTTCTTTGTGCAAAAAGCTATGACCAAGTTTGATGTTTTAACCGCTGAAGGCAAGGCGAAAGCCTGTGCGTTTTTGTTTCCGTATTTGCAAACAATACAATCGCAGGTAAAGCGCGAATCGCTCGTGGATAAATTTGCTTCAAAACTGAATGTGAGTCCGCAAGCGGTGTATGCCGATTTTTTAAAAACTGCCGGTACACGAAACCAAACCGTAAAAAAGGAGTTTGATGAATCGATTCAGCCGAAAGAAGCACCGTTCAGAAAGAATGCAGAAACACGGGCGATGGTCGCCGTGTTTGCAAAACCGGAGCTTTTTAAAATTATGCGGTCTTCGCTCACTTCGGATGATTTTCAAGATGAAACTGCAAAAAAACTTTTTATTTTAATGGAAGAGTGCTATCGTGATGAAGTTCAAAATGAAACGGAAATTATGAACCGTTTAACGGATGAAAAATTAAAAAACAGCATAGCGGCTTCGATCGTTCAAGGCGAATTTGCCGCGCAACCGAATCTCATCGTCAAGGACAGCATCAAGCATATAAAGCTCAAAAAACTGAAAACGGTGCGGAAAATGCAGGTCGATAAGCTGCACATTGCATCGGTTCAGCAAAATGAAACCGAAGCAAATGATATTATAAATGATATTGCGGATTTGGATAGGCAAATTGCCGAATTGGAACGGCAGTAGCATATGTAAACGATAAGGAGAACTATGACTGCAGATGAAATCGCTATTGATAATGCAATAGCAAAACTTTTGAATTATGCCGGCTCTGAAAAGATTATCACGCTTTTAGAGTTTGAGGATTTTATTCCCGTACATGTGTTTACTCCTGAAGATCTCAGTACGATTATGGATAAACTGGAAGCCTGCGGCATAAAGTTAGTTGATGATGCGGAGTTTTCCGGTGATGAAGATGATTCGGAGTACGATGAGCGTTTTGAAGCGTTTGGAGATTACAAAATTGATGAAGATGAGGGCGACGAAACCGGATTTTCCGTTTTAATGGAAAAAAAACCGGAAATTCGGGCAACCGTCAAAATTGCGAAAAACGCGACAACGGATGATCCGATTAAACTGTACCTTCGTGACATCGGTAAAGAAAACCTTTTAACTGCAGAAGAAGAAGTAATCCTTGCAAAACAAATTGAACGCGGACAGGAAATTATCAAAAACGTCATCAAAAGTTCGGGGATTATTTTAACAAAGTTTTATGAACTCGGAAAAAAAGCATTTACTCGAATCGACCCGGAACAGGAAAATAAAAGCCGCAAAGAGATAAAAGAAGCGATGGACGAACGGAAGCGTGTCCGTTCCGCCTACGGCGATGTTTTAAAACCGATTTATCCTGAGCTGAAACAATATTTTGCTTTAAAAGAAAAATTATACGACAACGAAAAAATCGACAGCTTTTTGGAAAATCCGAAAATTAAAGAGTTGCGTGAAAAACTGTTAGCGTATTTTGCAAAAGCGCGGATTTTACCGGAAGAGATTGAACAATGGTCGGCGTCTTTTGAAATTGCCAGCAATGAAATCAAAAGTGCCAATAGCGAAATAGAGCGCCGGCAGCGGCGGTTGCAAATTAACGATTATGCCGGTTTACGGAAAATCGGGAAACAGCTTGCAGTCACCAAAGAAAGTGCAAAACTTTCCGAGCGGCTCAATTTAAGTGTTGCCGAAATTAAAGAAAACTATGCCAGTATTCAGTCGATTTTGCGCAAAACCAAAGAAATTGAGTACCGCTTTGAATGCTCGAGCGCGGATATTTTGAAAATGTACGATGAAATCAAAGCCGGCAACGAAATGCTGAAAGCGGCAAAAGATAAGCTCATTACGGCAAACTTGCGCTTGGTGGTTTCACTTGCAAAAAAATATATCAATCGCGGTTTGCATTTGTTTGATTTAATTCAGGAAGGAAATATCGGCTTGGTAAAAGCGATTGAAAAGTTTGAATATCGAAAAGGCTTTAAGTTTTCAACCTACGCGACGTGGTGGATTCGGCAAGCAATTACGCGTTCGATTTCCGACCAAGCCCGTACGATTCGTGTTCCCGTACATATGATTGAGCAGATGAATAAAGTTAATCGGGAAGCGCGGGCGCTCATGCAAAAATTGGGACGGGAGCCGACCGATGAAGAAGTCGCGGTTCAGCTTGGATGGACGGCGGACAAAGTAAAAAGCGTCAAAAATGTTGCCCGCGATCCGATTTCACTCGAATCGCCGATTAATGACGAAGAAGATTCGTTTTTCGGAGACTACATTGAGGATAAAACCGCGGAAGATCCGTACCACGAAACGGAAGATAAACTTTTTCAGGAAGAAGTGGATGCTTTGTTGGCGACCTTGCCGGATCGGGAGCGGGATGTGTTAAAAATGCGTTTCGGTTTGGACGGCGGCTACCAACTCACTCTCGAAGAAGTCGGGCTTTATTTCGGTGTAACGCGGGAACGTATTCGGCAAATTGAAGCAAAAGGATTACGCCGTTTGCGCCACCCGAAAAAGAACAAGAGAATCAAAGATCATTTAAATAGTTAGGAGAAACTTTTATGAATATGAGTGAAATTTTTGCAAAATTGAAAGATTTGCAAGCAGTGCTGATTCGAAGGAATGAGCTTGCAAGTAAAATTTCTGATGCGCCGAATGTATTAAAAAAACACGAAGAGCTGCTGGCACGTTTGAAACAGGAATACATTGAAAAAAATGCCCGTTTTGACGAAGTGCGCTTGGAAGTACAAAACTTAAAAACAGCACTTTTTGAAGTGGATAAAAAACGGGAGCATTCGGAAAAATGCATGGAAAGCGTTGAAACACAACGCGATTATGAAGTTTTGGAAAAAGCGATTAATGATGCCCGTGCCGAAGAAGAAAGTCTCCGAAATAATTTACAGCAGGAATCAAACCGCTATGAAAAAATGAACGAGGATATAAAAGAATTGGAGCAGATTATTGCCGAAAACGAAGATGAAATTGAAAAAATGAAAAACTCGATTGACGCGGAAAATGAAGCGATGACTGCCGAGATTAGCAACTTGGATGCACAGAAAGAAGAAATTTCGAAAGACCTTGACAGCGAAACGCTGTTTAAGTTTGAGCGCATTATCAAAAACAAAAAAGGCGACGGTATTGTGGCAGTAAAATCGGGCGTTTGCACCGGCTGCAATATGATTTTGCCCTCGCAGTTTGCAAATGAAATTCAAAGCGAAACCGAGCTGAAGTACTGTCCGTATTGCAGCCGCGTTTTATACTATGAAGCTTCGGATATTGAACTGGAAGATGCGGACGAATTTGCGTTTGATGACTCGGATATCGGCGGATTGTCCGACCTCGAGGATATCGATTAGAATTTAGAATTTTTGGTACTTGCGTTACGGAATCGCTTGTAGCGGTTGACTGCAAGAGGAAAGTCCGGGCTTAAATCGGAAAGATGTCGGCTAATAGCCGAGCGGGGAAACCTGACAGAAAGTGCAACAGAAAGTATACCGCCGATTTCGGTAAGGGTGAAACGGTGAGGTAAGAGCTCACCGCGTGACGGGTAACCGGCACGGCACGGCAAACCTCATCTTAAGCAAGGGCAAGCAGTAAACGTTAATTTTCCGATGTATAGTTTACGGGTTGCCTGCTCAAGCGGCATCGCAAGGTGTCGCGATAGTCAGATGATTCCGGTACCTTACGGTAACAGAACCCGGCTTATTACGCAAGTGCCTTTTTTTATTTTACAGACGCTTATCGCCCAAACGCTACGAAATCAAAAAAACACTAATTAAAATTTACATTTGATATTGACAGAGGGGTGATAGAGAAAAATTTAGGATTTAGGGAGCAGGGAATTAGTGAGGAAGGCGTGAGGCAACAGGCATTAGGTAGTAGAAAAACCTTCTAATCTCACGCCTCTTGCCTCCGGACTCACGGTTAAGCCTCCTCCCTCCGCATCTCTTATCCTCGGTATTATAAAAGCAGAAGGGGATATTTTCACAGTGCTGCAACGCTAAAATTTTATGACCGCCCGCATCCGGCGCGTAAGTTCACAGACGACGCAGACGGTTTTTAATTCGTGCGGCAAGTGTTTATCCGACGAGCAGATTTAAATCTTCATCAACCGAAGTTATTCCCGCAATGCCGAATTTCTCAACCAGCACCTTTGTCACATTCGGAGAAAGAAAGCCCGGAAGTGTCGGCCCGAGATGAATGTTTTTCACGCCGAGCGAAAGAAGCGCCAAAAGCACAATCACCGCTTTTTGCTCGTACCATGCAATGTTAAACGCAATCGGAAGATCGTTAATATCGTTTACATTAAAAAGTTCTTTGAGCTTCAGCGCGATAACGGCGAGTGAATACGAGTCGTTGCACTGTCCCGCATCAAGAACGCGCGGAATGCCTCCGATATCGCCAAGCTTTAATTTATTGTAGCGGTACTTTGCACAGCCTGCGGTCAAAATGATGACATCGTTTGGGAGCTTTTCGGCAAACTCGCGATAGTAATCCCGCGACTTCATTCTGCCGTCGCAGCCGCCCATTACCACGAACTTTCTGATTGCACCCGACTTGACCGCGTTAACGATTTTATCGGCGAGGGCGAAGACTTGCGCGTGGGCAAAACCGCCGACAATATGTCCCGTTTCTATTTCTTTCGGCGGCGGACATTTTTTTGCCTGTGCAATAATCGGCGAAAAATCTTTGACCGTGCCGATATCTCCTTCGATGTGACGGCAGCCGGGATAGCCTGCCGCGCCCGTTGTCCAAAGCCGGTCTTTGTAGCTTTCCGCAGGCGGCACAATGCAGTTTGTCGTCATCAGAACGGGACCGTTAAACGACGCGAATTCTTCCTTTTGCTGCCACCATGCATTTCCGTAGTTTCCCGCAAAGTGCGGATACTTTTTGAACGCGGGGTAATACTGTGCGGGAAGCATTTCCGAGTGCGTGTACACATCAACGCCGGTTCCTTTCGTTTGTTCCAAAAGTTCTTCAAGATCTTTTAAGTCGTGCCCCGAAACGAGAATGCCGGGATTATTTCGCACGCCGATATCTACCGTCGTAATTTCTGGGTTACCGTATGTTCCGCTGTTGGCAGCATCAAGAAGTGCCATGCCTTCCACACCGTACCGTCCCGTTTCAAGCACTAACGAAACGAGCTCTTCAACGCTCAAAGTATCGTCCGTCGTTTTCACAAGTGCCTTTTGGATAAAGGCATCAACCTCTTCGTTGTCTTTGCCGAGTGCATTTGCATGTTTTGAATAGGCGGAAAGTCCTTTTAAGCCGTACATCGTAAGTTCGCGGAGACTGCGGACATCTTCGTTTTTTGTTGCAAGCACGCCGACTTCCGGAGACGCAGCCTTTGTTTCAAATTCGTTTTCCTCTCCGTTCCACAACGCTGTAACGGGAAGCCCGTTTTTATTGTCGAGCGTCTCCAAAAGTTTTTCTTTTACCGCAAGCGTCGTTTTTATCTTTTCGGCAATTGCTGCCTTATCAAAGTTTGCATTGGTAATGGTTATAAAAAGGTTTTCCGTTACGCGGTGATTGATTTCCTTACTAACGCGTTTTCCTTCTTCGCGCAGTCTCGTCGTTACCGCGGAAAGCCCTTTAGTCACGTAGACCAATAAATCCTGCATACGAGCGACATCCGGCTTTTTTCCGCAAACGCCGCTCATCGTACAACCGGTACCTCGTGCCGTTTCTTGACACTGATAACAAAACATTGCATTGTCCATAATTTTCTCCTTATCGTAAAGTGATTTAGATTATTGTATCTTCTATTTTTGAACCGTGACGGCGTAACTGTCATACAATGCACGAATTACGCATCACGCTTTCGTACAAAACGCTAGGCGTTCTCGATTGCCCCGACCGGACATTCTTCCTGGGCTTGTTTTGCAGTTTCCAATGCCTCAGTCGATACATCGCTTTCAATCGCTTTTGCGACATTATCATCGGTCATCGAAAAAACTTCAGGGCAAGCTCCCGAACACATTCCGTAGCCGATACGTTGATCATTGAAAAAATATTCATAAAATCCTCCTCGAATTTCTTGATAATTTTTTCATTCTTTTACCATTATTCCAAGCTGATAAGCAGCCCCATCTTAAACTTTTCATTTGCCTTTACCGAATGAAGACCGCCTTTTGCAAATCGAAAATTTTCACCCGCTTTAATCGGATGCTCTTTTCCTTCGTAGCGGATAACGCCGCTTCCTTCCAGTGCGAACACAAGCGCATCGCCGGGAGCCGCATGTTCGGACAAGCCCGTTCCTTTATCAAATGCCATCACGACAAATTTCATTTTATCGTTATGGACAATATCCATATTCACAATTTTTCCTTCCTGATAAGGAACCGTTTCCGCAAGCGTAAAAGCTTCGCCTATTTTTATTTTTTCGTTCATAGTATCTTCCTTTTGAATTAAAATTTCCGTGTACACTGCGCCGTTTGTACTTCGAACTCCAACCGGTACATCGACCGGCGTGAAAATCGCTTCACCGGCATGCAGCCTTTTTTGCAGATCGTCGCTTCCGTATACTTCCATACTCCCTGACGCAACGAGCATCAGCTTATGGTACGGGTAGATTTCCGCACTGATATCGGTTTGAGCGGCAAGGGAAAAATAGTTTACCGCATTTTTTCCATTCTGAACCGCTTTGGATACCGTGCATGCCGGAACCGGCGCATTATCCTTTGCAATCGAAAAGATTGCTCCCGTTTTTTCTTTCATCTTTTTCCTCTCACCTCACATTGTCCATCACCTCACTTTTCGCCTTCGGCAATTTTTGCATTGAGTGCATCAATTACCGGCTGCACTTCCATATCATGAACCGCACAAGCATCCCGCAAAGACTCCGCCTGCGATGCAGGACAGCCGAGACAGTGCATGCCGATTCCCATCAAAATCTCCGCACATTCCGGGTGCTTTTGTACGATTTCCCCGACCAGAGTTTCTTCGTTTACATAAGCTTTTGTCATAATATATTCACCTTCCTTCTTATCTTGATTTTCCGGTACTAATATACTAAAATTCAGAATAAACATCTGTTGTTTTAACAACGAAATAAAAAATTTTTTGAGGTTTTTTATCATAATGAGGGTAACGGTTTTAAGGCGATTTTATCTTGTGTAAAAGAGCTGCGAAATTTTAAAGAAATTTTTCGCAAACGCTTATCGTGATAGCTATCTTGTATCTTTAGTGTGCGTTGATTGTCGCCTTGAACTTCTTGGTGCTTTTCGTACAATAGTATTAGGGAAGCGCTGATTAAAGGCTTGACGCCGTTTAACATCGTTTTTTAAATTGTTTCTCGATGTTCAGCATAAGTGGCTCTGAACATTTACGAAACAACAGATTTTAAAGGTGACACTGAAAAGAAGTCTTTTAAAAACATCAGTTTTTGAAAGATGCCCTCAATTCTCGATTGAATTAATCAGTGCCTTCTTAGAGGGGTTTATTATGAAAAAATTACAACGGGTCGTATTATCGATATTTTTTACGTTTGTTTTATTCGGGTGTATCGGCAAACCGAAAACAGAACGCGCCGTTTTAATTAAACGACCGGAACGGATGTTTTGGGAAATCAAAAAAGGCGATGCGTCGGTTTTTGTTTTGGGAACTATTCATGTTGCCGACAATCGTTTTTTTCCGCTTGATGATGCGATTCTTGCCGCATTCGATTCGGCTGATGTATTGGTAAGTGAAGTCGGCACCTTGGATATGAATGCGATGCAAACGAAGACACAGGAAAAAATCATGAATAGTATGAACAGCGATGAAAGTAAAAATTTAAGTAAACTTTTATCGGATGAAGAAATTTCCGTTGTGATATCCGAATTGCGGGATTCGGCAAAACAATTTTTTATGTTTGATCCTTGGGTATTGGATACGGCACTCACGGGACAACTGCTTGCTAAGACGCAGCTCAATGCCGATGCGGGAATTGATTTATATCTTATGCAGCGTGCGGGAAGTAGACCGATTGAAGCGCTTGAAAGTATTGATACGCAGTTAAACCTTTTAGCGGTCGGGACATTTGACGAGCGACTGGAAATGTTGAAGGGTACGATCAGTCAACTGAAAGATACGGAAAAAGTGGCGAGCGAATTTCGCGAACTGGCTGCACGGTATTTGGCTGATGACCGCAAAGGTTTGGAAGAGCTTATTTACGAAAGTGAAGTTCCTGATGGCGTTTCGGAAAAAACGTATACGGCATATATCAACACGGTGTATAAAGAGCGGAATATTGAATGGGCAAAAAAAATTGAACAGTATTTAGACGCCGGCGGTAAAACCTTTGTGTTTGCAGGTGCCGGACACTTTATCGGCAGCGAGAGCGTGTTTACACAAATGCGGAAAAACGGTTCAATGAAGTAGAGAATCATGGAAAAAAAGTAAACGAACGGCGAATGGATTACTGTGTGCGAACAGCGGGTCGTTTATTCGCCGTTTCGTATAACGTCAAAAGCGGCTTCCATTGCTTCCTGCAATATTTTAAAATCCCGCTGTGGGTCGGCGAGTTTAAACCCTAAATCGTATCCCGATTGAGCTACGCCCAAAATATCGCCGGGTCCGCGAAGTTCCAAATCTTTTTCGGCAATTTCAAAACCGTCGGTGCTGTCGCGTAAAATCCGCAGCCGTTCGATTCCCTGCTCGGTTAATTCGCGGGAACTGTTTTTTCCGTATAGTAAAAAACAATACGCCTGTTCGCTTCCGCGCCCGACCCGTCCGCGTAGCTGGTGTAGTGCAGCAAGCCCAAATCGCTCCGCTTGTTCAATAACAATGCAGGTTGCGTTTGGAACATCGACACCGACTTCGATAATGCTGGTCGCGATTAAAATATCGATGGAGCCGTTTTTAAAATCGAGCATAATTTTTTCTTGACTTTCCGTTGCAACTTTTGAATGCAAGAGGGCGAGTTTAAAATGCGGAAACAACGCCTTTAGTTGATTAAAAATCTCCGTTGCCGAACGCAATTCGGATTCGCTTTCATCATCAATGAGCGGAGCAACCACGTAGGCTTGATGTCCCGCTTCAATTTCGTTTTTGACAAAGCCGTAAACTTTATGCCGGTTTGTTTTTTTTGACACATAGGTGATAACCGGTTTCCTTCCGACCGGCTTTGTTTTAATGAGCGAAACATCCATGTCGCCAAAAATCGAAAGCGTAAGCGAGCGGGGAATGGGAGTCGCACTCATCATAATTACGTGCGGGGCTTTTTTATCGGGTGAACTTTCAATTCCTTTTTGAATAATGGCTTGCCGTTGTAAAACTCCGAAGCGGTGCTGCTCATCGATAATGGCAAGCTGTAAATTTTTATACCGGACATCGTTTGAAAAAAGGGCATGCGTTCCTACGACCAAATCAAGCTCACTGTTTTTGAGGGCAGTCAACAGCTGCGTTCGTCCCCTTGCTTTAATATTACCGGTGAGGAACGCAATCCGCACGCCAAGCGGCTCCAAAAATTTTGCGGCGTTTTCTGCGTGCTGCTTTGCGAGCAATTCAGTTGGCGCTAAAAACGCAACTTGACCGCCGGCTTCGATAATCGCTGCGCTGACAAAAAACGCCACGATCGTTTTTCCCGATCCGACATCTCCTTGTATCAAGGTCGAAATCGTGTTTCCGTTTTTTAAATCAAGGTTGCTTTCGTAAATGCAGCTCATTTGGTCGGCGGTCAACTGAAAGGGTAGCCTTTCCAGCAAGAGCGTTTGGAGTTTGCACAACGAGGATGAAAAATGCTCCGTAATTTCTTTGTGTGCTTGGTTTGTTTGCTCCCCGTCGGGAGATGACGCAAACAGGGTACTGCTTGCCGCTTCATTCGGGAGGCGCCCTCGCTTTTGTATTGAACGCAAACCCAACGCATATTGGTACAAGTAAAACTCTTCAAAAATAACCGTGTGCGTCGCCGCGGCGGCTTCGTCGAGCGTTTTCGGCTGATGCATACCATACAGCACTTTTGTTTTTTCGGGTATGTGATGAGCCGCCCTCACGTGAGTCGGAAGTGCATTGCTGATACCGTGTGCGTAATTTTTTAACGCCTGTGCAATGAGTGTTCTGAGTTTTTTTTGGCTGATGCCTTCGGTAAGCCGGTACAGCGGTAAAATTTTTCGTTCCGCTTTTTCAGCTACTTCAATTTCAAAGTTGCTTGATTGCAGCTGCCCGTATTTTACTTCAAAGTGTCCGTATACAAAAATGCGTGAACCGGAGGGAAATTGATCTTTTAAAAAGCTGCGGTTAAAACACACGAGAGCGGCGGTTTGTCCCGATTTATCGCGTGCAATAATTTTCAGCGTTTTCATGGTCCCGAAGCCGAACCAGTCAAAGCCGATCACTTCGAGCGAAACGCCGATTTTGTATTTTTTTTGAAAATCAGACAGCGCATATTCAATACTGCGGTCTTCCCAGCTCCGCGGCCAAAACGAAAGCAAGTCTCCTATATCGGTGATGTGCAGTTTTGCAAGGCTCGCACAGGTTTTTTCACCGGCTCCGGAAAGGCGCGAAACGGGAATGTGAATTTCTGAAAGCAGCATACGAAGAACGTTACATACCGAAGTTATTTATTTTAAAAATAGCGCCTGCGGGATTTAAATAAAATACCATGATAAAAACATAATTTTTCATAAACTGCACCTCTTAAAAAAAGAGTAGCAGAATACCGCTCAATTGTCAATTGTGTCATGGAAATTTCTTCTCGTATCAAAACGGTAATATGCCGCAAAACGTAAAGGTGCGGCTAGAGTCGGGATTTACCGTGATGGTGATATGTATGGCGGAGGCGGGGAGGGCTGCACGGACGATGTTTGCCCATTCGATAACGCACACGCCGCCGCCGAACATCATGTCATCTGCACCGATGTCATAAAAATCGTCGGCATCGCTCAAGCGGTAAGCGTCGATGTGATAGAGGTGCAGGCGCCCTTCGTACTCGCTCACAATGGTAAACGTCGGGCTGGTAACGTCTTCCGCTATGTCGAGTCCCCGCGCAATGCCTTTCGTAAAATACGTTTTTCCGCTCGCAAGCGGTGCATCCAATGCAATGACGGTGTTCGCAGATAAGCATTTTCCTAATCTTTCGCCGAGAGCAATCGTTTCCGCTTCCGAATGCGTGATAACCGTAAACGTGTCGTTTATATCCATGTGGGATTCACTGTTAGAGGGGGAGTTGTTCATTGACAACCAGATCATTGATCATCTTTTTCAATTCTATTTGCAGCGGGAGAGTAGGATAATCAATTTCATCAAGCAACCGAACCGTTATGTGCTTTTTACCGGTTGCCGTATTTTCAACGCGGAATTCTATTTTTGTCTGCTGCTCATTGCCCAAAATATTACAAATCGCATTTGCTTGAAATTCATCCATGTAGTAAACCAAATCACTTGTACGTACAATGTCCGTAATCTTTGAAACAATCATAGCCCTACTCACCACATTGAAGTTATATCATTTTAATGTGAATGAGAGTATTATAGCACAATTATATAATTATTTCAAGTGATTAACAAATCAATTTTTACGGTATTTCCGAAATCTGCTTTTCCGCAAAATGACGTCCGCCGCTTCCCTTGACGACTGACGAGCGATAACGGTTAATGAGCGGCGGTCGATGCTTGCTCCGCTTTTCATATTTTTCCGACACCGTATTGTTTTATACCGGTACGCCGCACGCTTTTGGAAACGCTGATTAAAGGCTTGGCCCCGTTTACCGGCAACTTTGCTTCGCAAAGTTTTTTGCAGAAGCAAAGTATCTCCTTTATTGTTTCTCAATGTTCAGTATAAGTGGCTCTGAACATTTTTAAAACAACAGATTTTAAAGGTGGACACTGATTAATTATCGATTGAATTAATCAGTAGCTCCTCAAGCATTACAAGCTCTGCCGGTATTTCCCGAATTACTTTTTTGATTTGTTTACCAAATTCATTTTTGATGAAACGTTCGATTACCAAGTTCAAGGTCTTTGCCGGCTAATTCGCTGGACAAAATACCGTTATTACGATATAATGCAATTTCACAAGATGAGGTGCAGATGAAAAACTTAAAAAAACTCTTATCCTACGCAAAAGATGAATGGCTGCTCTATGTACTTGCATTGCTCTTCACCTTGTTGGCGCAAGTTGTTATTGCAATGCAGCCGAAGCTAATAAAAATTACCATTGACTCCGTGCTCGGTACTCAGCCGCTCGGAAGCGATTTTCTTTCACGCCTCATTGCACCGTTCCAAAATTCTTTGTCGGGATTTTCAGGACTCATTACGATGGCGTTATTTATCGTCGTGTTTGCTGCGGTACGAGGTTTGTTCACTTTTGCACGAATTAACCTTGCAAGTATTGCAACCGAGCGCTCGATTAAAACGCTCCGAAATCGCCTGTATAATCATATCCAGCTTTTGCCGTACTCCTACCACGCAAAAGCGGCAACGGGCGATTTAATTCAGCGCTGTACTTCCGACATTGAAACGGTCCGTATGGCGCTGTATTCGCAAATTATGGACACCGTCAGTGCCGTTTTTTTAGTCGCGTATTCGGTGTATCTCATGGTACACTTAAACGGAAAACTTACGGCGGTAGCTTTTATCACTATTCCGTTTGTCTTCCTTTCGTCGGCGCTCTTTTTTAAAAAGATTCAAACACAGTTCAAAAAAGCGACCGAATATGAAGCGCTCATGACAACGACGATTCAAGAAAACTTAACGGGTATTCGTGTCGTTAAAGCTTTTACGAGGCAAAATTACGAAATTGAAAAACTTACCGAACGAAGTGAAAATTATAGGAATCAAAATATAAAAATAAATACCAGCTTTGCATGGTTTTGGGCTTTAAGCGATGCGCTTTCCGTCGCACAAATATTTTCGGTTATTTTATACGGAGGTTGGCTTGCCGCCCACGGTCAAGTAACGACCGGAGATTTTGTTGCGTTTATTTCGTACACCGGTATGCTGATTTGGCCAATCCGCCGACTCGGAAGAATTATCAGCAATATCGGAAAAGCCTTCGTTTCCGCAAACCGCATTGAAACGATTTTAAACGAACCGGCGGAAGAAATTTTTCCGACCGGAGAAAAACCCGAAATAAAAGGTAACATTGTTTTTAATTCCGTTTCATTTTCGTATCCGGGAACCGAAGGAAAGCCGGTTTTGGAACATGTTTCGTTCGAAATTAAAAAAGGGGAAACCGTTGCAATTTTAGGAGCGACGGGATCGGGAAAAAGTTCTTTGGTGCATTTGCTTGCGCGGCTTTATGAATATAATGAAGGTTCAATCACCGTTGACGGTCATGAATTAAACACTATCGACAAAGGATGGATCCGATCCAATGTCGGTTTGGTTTTGCAAGAACCTTTTTTATACGGCAAGACGATTATGGAAAACATCAAACTTGCTCGCCCGGACATTTCCGATGAATACGCGAAACATTATTCGCGCGTTGCAGCGCTCGATTCCGAAATACAGAGCTTTGAAGCGGGCTATGATACGCTTGTCGGAGAACGGGGCGTTTCACTTTCGGGCGGGCAAAAACAGCGGCTTGCAATTGCCAGAACCTTGATAAAAAACTCGCCCGTATTGATTTTCGACGACTCACTTTCCGCCGTTGATACGGAAACCGATATGTATATCAGGCATGCGCTCAATGAGGAAAAAGGAAATAAAACCGTGATTATTATTTCGCACCGCATTTCGACGATTTGCGATGCGGATAAGATTTTAGTTTTGGAGCACGGAAAGATTACGGAAATGGGAACGCATGCGCAGTTGATCCGGCAGGAAGGATTATACAAACGAATTTATGACATTCAAAATGCGGGCAATACTATTACGGAAAACTAATCGGGAAAATTTGTATGGAAGAATTAACAATAGATGAACAAAATGAAAAATTCAAAAGCGGAATCTGGAAAAAAGTTTTAAAAGAATTCAGCTTTTTCAAAATGCTTTTTATCGGTACTATGATAGTAGGCGGTATTACCGGATGTATGGAAATTATTCAGCCGAAATTTACCAAATATGTGCTTGATAATTTTATTGACAAAGGAGATTTATCCGCATTTATTCCGGCAGTGATTGCGGCTGTTTTATTTTTACTTGTCACTTTTGTAACAACGTTGGTTTTTGTAACACTTGCAGGCAGGCTTGAAATATACATGTGCCACCGGCTTCGTATGAAATGTTTTGTAAAATTACAGTCGTTATCGCTTTCTTTTTTTGATAAAAATGCGGTCGGTTGGCTGATGGCGCGAATGACTTCCGATATCAATAAACTTTCCGATATTGTTTCATGGGGCATGACGGGAATTCTTTTCGGATTTTGTATGATGGTCGCCGTTCTCGTTGCAATGTTCAGTGAAAGTGTTAAACTTGCATTGATTGCTCTCATTACGCTTCCGATTGTGATTTTGTTCAGTATCTATTTACGGAAGAAAATCCTCCATGCACAGCGGCGCGTCCGCAAAGTAAATTCGCAATTAACGGCTGCATACAACGAAGACATTCAAGGAGCGAAAACGACAAAAACGCTGGTGCGAGAAAAATTAAACGCCGAAGAATTTTTGAGAAAAACCGAAGAGATGAAAACAAGCTCTATCCGCGGTATTCTTATTTCGTCGGTTTTGATGCCGACGGTACAGCTCATCGGGGCGGTCGGTACCGGCTTGATGGTAATGTACGGCGGCAGCGGCGTTTTAACGGGCGCAATTTCACTCGGTATGCTTGTTGCTTTTTTTTCCTATGTAACGCAATTTAATATGCCGCTCGCCGAAGCCGCAGATCTATTCGCCGAATTTATTTCCGCGCAAGCGGCTGCCGAACGAATCTTCGGGCTGCTTGAAGAAGAACCCGATATTAAAGACAGCAAAGCGGTTATCCAAAAATACGGGACGGCAATTGCACCGACCGATGCTGAACGTCCTGAAATCAAAGGTGCGGTTTCGTTTGATTCCGTTTCGTTTTGGTACAAAGAAGGCGAACCAGTGTTAAAAGATTTTTCGCTGGAAGTTAAACCCGGAGAGACGATTGCGCTCGTCGGAGCGACGGGTGCCGGAAAATCTACGATTGTAAATTTGTTTTGCCGTTTTTACGAGCCGAAAGCGGGACGGATTTTGGTTGACGGCATTGACTACACGGAAATGCCTGAAAACTGGATACACCAAAATTTAGGCTATGTGTTGCAATCGCCTCATTTGTTTTCGGGCACGATTGCGGAAAACATTCGCTACGGGAACCTCGCTGCAACGGACGAACAAATCATCGAAGCGGCAAAACTCGTTGACGCACACGAGTTTATTGTGAACCTTGAAAACGGATATGAGACACAAGTCGGTGAAGGCGGCGGTATGCTTTCAACCGGACAAAAGCAACTCATTTCTTTTGCCAGAACTTTGGTGCGCAATCCGCGGCTCTTTGTTTTGGACGAAGCCACTTCTTCGATCGATACGGAAACGGAGCAGAAAATCCAAAAAGCGATTGCACAAGTTTTAAAAGGACGCACCTCGTTTGTGGTTGCGCACCGACTTTCAACGATCCGCAATGCCGATAAAATCATCGTCGTTGAGCACGGCGCAATTTTAGAGCAAGGCAAGCATGACGAACTGATGCGGCGTAAAGGACATTACTACGAATTGTATACAAGGCAGTTTATGGCGGAGCAGGAAGCTACAGTGCAGGGATAGCTAACGGGTCGCAGGGCTTTTAATTGTACCGGTTTGCCATTCATACTTAGGTCAGCGAGGTCCGTCGATGTATGCAAAAGCTCCATTGTTAGGATCTCCTACACCTGAGTGGGCTTATATTGAAAAATCTCCTACAAGTGAAGACGGTTATATTTTAACGATTCGTGGCAGAGGTTATAAAACTGATTCCAAAACAGAAGCAATAATTTTTGCGGAGAACATAACACGAACAGTTAAAATGGTTTTCATTGACAACAATACGTGTATATTTGAGTATATTCCCGCTTCCTCTGAAGCTGATTATACATTGTTGTGCTTTAAAGAAAATGTTCCGTATTATCGATTAGAAGCATCTAAATAATAGGCTAATGATTTTATTTAAACTTAAAAATATGGCGAGCACACACTTAGAATGAAAATATGGTCAAGTCCCTAAACTTGTGTAAAGCGCATACTTGTTCAAAATCGGAATACACGATAAAATAAAAGTAATAGGAGGATAGAACGAAAACTTAAAAATAATAACAAGGTGAAGGAAAAGCTCATTTTTCAAATGTTTTATTTCGAGAAAGAATTATGGATTTGCTATTGAATTAAGAAACTATAAAAATCCAAGTTTAAGAGGTGATTTATTTCGATCTGATACTGGAGGAGCAAATGATAAAACAAGAGAAATTCATGTTGGTGGAAATTACGTAGGTTTAGATGGTGTAGAATATAATGTAACGTCTTGGGGATGTTTTTCTTTACAAAGGGAATATATAAATGGATTTTCATTTAGGTGTGTCTAGAATTATTGAGCAAATTATTCAGTGCAACTTGAAAAAGATTGATTTGTATACTTTTTTAGAAAATACATGGGGAATATATAAATTGATAAAAGATCAAAGTACTATTGATTTTCAAAATGAATTTCATAATAATTGGGATCATATTGATGAATTAATAGCATTAAGCATAAATGATAAGAGTATTTTTACAGAAATATTACCGGCTTTTAAACAAAGTATGATAAAATATTTATAATAACAGAAATATTGATTCTTGATTAAAAAGTAAAGTATGATTTAAAATAAGTAGTGAAAAACTAAATCAACAGTCGGTGGCTCAGTGGGGATCCGGCTATTGGGGAGTATATACCACAGGTCGGAGCCGACACAAGTAAACTACCGAACGGTGGGGTATATAACTCAACTAATCTGCAGGTATTTAATAATTTAAGGAAAGGTAGGTATTATGTTTAAAACTCCTATAGGATTATTTAATATAAAAAAAAGCAGCAATAATATACCATTTTCTATGGATATATTGAATACAAATTTTTTGAATTTCACTGTAGACGGTCGATACCAAACCAATCTTTCTAATCTCGGTAAAGATGCTGTGATTGATTTCTATTTAGAGACACACTACAACATTGAAGTTGAAGACAGAGATAGTGACGAAAGACTATTTTTAACAATCTTTAGCTTGAATAATTTTTATTTTGGTATTGGTGTTGATGGAGATATAGCGGGAATAAAATACGAGTATTTAAATAACGGTATAAGAGCAATTATATCTGAGCCTGCCGTTGATTCTATAAAGGTGAGCATTGCATGGAAAAAAGGACTTGATGAAAAATATTTGCTTGATGTGTGGTATGGGCTTGATCCTGAAATACGCTAACTATTATATGGTAGATATGTTGAACCTAAAAATAGAGGTGAAAAAAGCCTTTATGATGAAAATGGTGGTGAATGACGAGTTCATAAACCTGATAAATATCATCCAAAAATGCATTGGGACTATAAACCGCCGATAACTCAGGGAAACCCTTACCCTAGCTGGCAAGATGTTACAATGGAATAGAGGTGTGGTGGATATGTTTTTTTTAAAATTAGAAACAGATGAAAAGATTAATGACGAGTCGCCGCCTATAATATACATTAGAGGCGAGAGGATTCGTTTTCATAATGCGTTGCTAACAATGATAAATAAATTGAGATTGAAAATACATAAGATCGAACTACAAGAGACTGGACTATTAATAGACAGTAATATAAAATTTGATACGATTGTGTTTTTAATTCAAAATAAAACAGAATTATTGCATCAAGCTAATACTTTAATTATTGGAATGACATATGAGAATTTTTTAGATATTATTTTTGAACTGGAACAATTAGCATTCAGTGCAACTACTGTGTTTTTTGAATATAAATGGATTGAAAATTTATATAGCGAATCAATAATTCTTGAATCCATATAATTGTATAGGGCGAAGATTATATGCTTGCAATCCATTATTAAAATAAAGCTATGGAGCATATGGTGCTATTTTTGTAAAAAAATATACGAAAACTTATAGATAGCTCTCAATTGCTAAAAAGAAGTCATAAAGTGGATTGGTGAAAAAGGCAAAGAATTTGGAACATGGCTTGGCGGTAAGGCGAAAAGTGTTTGGAATAGGTTTTTTAGAGCGAAGAATAATAAGCCTGATTCTGCTGGACATATGAATGATGAAGCTAAAAGAGGACAAGCTCCTCAAGATGTAGATAGAGTTGATAAAGGAAGAGGTGATTTTGAAAAAGATCATGTTCATTTTAAAGACGGTTCAGCTTTAAACAATGATGGTACATGAAAACATCGCAAGCGAGACTTAACCAATAAAGAAAAGAAATGGTTGGATAAACATAATTGGAAACTGCCGTCGGATTAATCACTATGAGATATTTTAAAAAACATTGGTATGATAATGATAAAAAAGCAGAAAAAACATTAAAAACTTATAATCATCATATTCAAAAAATGCTTTGTGCTGATCATGATATATTGTTACATATATATGCAAGGAAGTTAATATTTCATGATGCAGTGATTCATATGGTAAAGTTGAAAAAAGATATTTTAAAAATAAAGTTTCTGCTTGGTGATAATGAATTAGGGTATTTTAAATGCAATATTGAGTTTAAATGTTTAGCGACAAATGCTGCTGATTTTAATATATTGCCTATTGAGATTTTATATGACGAAACATTTGATACAACTCGAGGTTATCGAACAAATTTTTTACTTTTAAATAATAAAGAGTTGTTTGTTGAATTTTTAAAAATAAATAAAATCATCTTAAAGCGCTATAACTGAAAACCGGAACAGAGTAAACCGATTAATTACCGAGATGGAGATATTCCAGAATTGTAATTAAAACTGAGGAGATATGAGATATGGAATTTAAGGCTAAAGAATATGATGAAAAATTTGAAACGATAGAAGAGTTTAAAACTCTTATTTCACATGGTGGTGAAGTTGAATTTACATTTGAAAATAAGAATTATTCAATAACGCATCCAGAAGGAGTAATATGTTTCATGGAAGCATATAATTATGAAAGCGAGAAATACTTTGATTCTGTGGAGGGTTTGCTTGATCATGAAATTAATGGAAAAAAATTGCGTGATATTGTTACGATTATGCAACCCTTTTTTAGAACCTTTTAAGGTATTTCGTATGGTATGGTAGGCGTGTACGATTATAAGATTGCTACTAGGTACACTGCACTTAATGATTATATACCGATAGCCCCAACCGATGATGAAGCGAAGAATCACAACGAAAACCTACCTCTAAAATCGACACTTGAGCAAATATCAATTTGCGAAAGAGGCGGTTTTCCGTGTGGGTGCGCACACATTACGATAATGCGATGTTTTGAATTTTCCTAAAACCAATCGAAAATTCAAAACTCGACCGGTTAATGTGCCACAGCATTTTGTGGCGAAATTAACTGTGCCGGGTATGGGCGGTGTTTTCAATGTGGTGAACTTGCACTTGTACCACTCGCGGGCATCGGGCAGCGAAGCGATAGCGAGCTTCAAGCCAATAATCCGGTGAAGTATAATGATCCGGATGGAAAAGAGATCGAGGATAAACCTACATTTTTGAGTTTGATAGAAACCCTAAATTTTATCAAAGATAATGTAAAAACCAAAGCCGAGCAGACTATTTTTTTTCTGTACTCAGAATGGTCGCATACGGTTTGTTGATATGGATGATGAAAAATCATAATGAGTAGTCCGCTCTCTTTATTTATGGAGGTAGTATGAATAAGCCACGAATTTTATTTTTTTGGTGATGAGTATTTTGATCTGTACTAACAAAGACGAGCAATAAATTTATCATAAATTTGTCTCTTGCTCTTTTTCCGTCCACATGCTAAAATAAATTCATATTTTGCTGTAACCGTATCATTTTGCAGCAAAATAAGATGCAATGGGATATTATAATAAAACATGAATAAAAAAATCAGACACCACATATTATTTTTAATGACGCTTCAGATGATTTTGCTTGTGGGTTGCTCTACTGTGCGTGGCAAAAAATTTAAAGATGATGAAGCGATGATGTATGGAATGGTATATGATGAAAACGATGAGTCATTACGGGAAGTCGAGGTACTGATTGACGGAAAATTAAAAGCAATTTCCGATATGCAAGGGAGGTTTATACTAAAATACACATACGGAAATATATTGGAAGAAAAGCGGCATGTAATCGAGTTACATAAAAAAGGATATGAGCCGATTACAGAGTCCATATTCTACGATCCGATGAGCTTATTATATTTTAAAATGGAAAGCGGGGATGCTATACTGAGTAAAGCTGAAGCATTGATAGATAGCGAAAATTATAATGATGCGGATACGGAACTTAACAGATTATTGAAAATAGAAGATAAGAAAGATATTGCTCTTTACCTATTAGCGATACTACGCGTTAAGGAAGGAAAGCAAGCAGAAGCGGTTCAACTTTTAGAAAATATGGAAAATAAGAACAATCCGTATGTAAAAAAGTTATTGGAAAAGATAAAATAATATGGAAAAAATTTTTATAAAAAAATATCTCAAAGAAATTATTGCGGCAGTATTTTTTATTACAATTATTATATTGCAGCTTGTCATTTTATCAAAGCAAAAAGAATGGAAACTAAAACATGATTTACTGGACAGCAAATTAGATAAAGCCATAGAGAAATTGGCAAAGCAAAACAATAGTATCAATAGATTAGCGGAATTAATAAGTGAACAAACTTTACGAGTTTCATCGTCTGATAAGGAAAGTCTCAAATTAAAAGAACTCCTTGAGGCTCTCTCGGTTGATGGGAAAAATGCAAAGAGCGGCGGTAATAATACCGTAGCAGTTTTATACAAAGAAAGCGAATTGCTTGATAAAGAAAAAGCGGCGTACAAATTATACAAGGCGGGTAAGTATGCACAATCCTATAAAATATATGATGAAATAAGAGAATTAGATCCAAGTCGAATTAAGTCTCGGTACTATTGGGTATGCAGTCGATATTATTCAAATCCGATGGATGTAGACAGCTTTGCAGAAATACTTGAAGAGATACACTATTTACGAAGTAAAGGAATAATAGAACCTGAATTATCAGAAATAGAATCCGGAATGAAAGCGGAGCAGAACATATTAAAAGGGGAATAGATTAAACCGATGAAAAAAGTTTTACTGCCGGTAATTATGTTTCTTTTGAGTATACGGTTAGCAGCTGAAGAAATCTATGTAGCCCCGTTTTTATTTGTCGACGGCGGAAATGAAGATTATGTTTTGGATCAAGATTTTCAAGAAGCGTTTGTAAAAGAGCTTAATAAAAAGAAGAGCTTATTACAAGTTGAAATAAAAAAGACGAATGATAAAACGGAAGTCCGCTCCCGTTACGATGCTTTAAGTCTTTGCAAAAGGGCAAAGATTGCATACTTACTATACGGTTGGATTAAAAAGACGGAATATGTTTATGAATGCGAAATTCGTCTCTTTGACGGAGAGGGACGGAAAAATATTTATACAATATACAACAAAGATGAAGTGGGAGATAGAGAAAAGTTTATAGAAAACTCTTCAGAAAAGATAATTGAAAAATTTAGAGAACTATTTTATGTACCTGAAAAAGATGATATTTTTACTACATTAATAAATGTACATACGGGAATAGGTTATTGGCTTTTTACCAATAAAGCATGGGCAAATCATATAACGGGTATTATAAAATTGACTAATGGTTTTGAAATTATTCCCGTTGATATTGTTGGATATGCAAGAAAAGCGAAAGTTTGTTTTTCTGTAGGCTTAGATTTAGATTATTTATTGGGAGTAGGCAAAAAGAATAGTATTCCGGCTTACTTGAATACATTAACTACGAATTTATTTACGAATACTTATTTTACGATACATGATATACATTCGGTTTATTTAGATTTTGGTCTTTTATACACTCTTGATATAATACACTACAAAGATATGTATGATAAGGCGAAAATAAACGCATTCAGTGGATTTGGCATGAACTTTGCAATTGGGTATAAATACTTATTTACAGAAAAAACAGGGGTGATATTAGAGCTTAACGAAGAACTTATATTTTACTCAAAAGTAATGTCGAAATTTAGCGGAAAATTAGGGTTTGATTTTTTAGTATATAGTAAAGAACATTTAAAATGAAAAAATATATTACGGATATTTTAAAAGATATACTATATAGATTATTATGTCAACTATATATTATTTTATAAAGAAAAACTAACCGAGAAGCAAAAAAACAAAAAGAACTATTTAGCAAAATAAACCGCCCATCAGGCGCTTATAGAGGGCTTTTAGGAGGCCTGAAAGGTCGTTTTTAAAAAATCTAACCCGAGTTTTTGAAAGATACCCTCAATTCTCGATTGAAATAATCAGTGTCTCCTTGTCGCGCTGCTGCCCGGTGTAATCGTGTTTTTGAATCCGGGCGATAAAGCGTTGCACCCTGAAAGCAGGGAATTCATTGTTGCCGTTACGCTGCTGATTGCGCTTTCCGTTGTTTCACTCATCATGGTGAAAGCGTGTTTTAACGCAAAAAAAGTAGTTTAAAAAAACATAAAAGTGTGGAAAAAGAATAAAAAAAGTAAAAACGCCGCACCCCGTTTCCGTCGGGATTACCGCAAGGATTTGCGAAATACGGGGTGCGGCCATTGCGTACAAGGCATTGAGCGAATGCCGCATAGAACGCCCTTGATTATTAGTCTAAACCCCGCCGACAAAAAAATTCGGCAGGGTAAACCGTGCAATTAGAGAGAGTTCAAAATAGAGCGGATGGACGCGGCTTCGCGGTAAGATGGATTTTTTGCAATAATGCTTTCGAGCGTTGAGCGCGCTTCCGCTTTTTGTCCTAAACTGACGTACAATTTTCCGAGTTCGTATTGGGCATCCCAGTTGGTTGGTTCTGCCGCAACAATCTGTTTATACACGGAGATGGCTTCGTCTTTTTGTCCGCCGGAAACATAGCTTGCCGCAAGGTTTTGCTTTGCCGTCATATTTTTCGGATCGGCGTTGCACGCTCGCGTATAATACGAAATTGCCGCTTGGTAGTTTCCTCGCATTGCATACACTTTTCCCAAATTGGTGTTGACTTCAAAGTTGTTCGGTTCGTTTTGAGCCGCACTTTTTAAGATAGTCTCTGCCGCATCATACTGTCCTTGCGAAATATAAATTTGTCCCAAGTTAATTTTCGGCTTGACATAATTTGCCTGTAATGCAACGGCTTCTTTGTAAGAGCTGATTGCCTCGGCAATCCGTCCGTTTTGTTCCAGCGCCAATGCGTGGGTATAGGCAAAACGGCTATCCGTCGAGTTGAGCGTGTACGCTTTTTTTGCATTTTGCAGCGCTTCAGTATTTTTGCTCATATCCAGCTGCACCGTTGCAAGGTTAAAATAGGTAATGCTATCGTTGTCGCCTGCAGCGAGCGCATTCAAAAAGTATTTTTCGGCATTGACGTTACTGCCGGTAGTTGCATACACTTGGGCGATTTCTTTGAGTGCATTGATTTCAGTCGATTCCAACGCCAGTACTTTTTTATAGCAATTGATTGCTTCGGAATAGTTTTCCGCTTTTTTTTCTATGCGGGCAAGTTCCAAAAGTGCTTTTATATGCGAGGGGTTTATTTGCAGTGTTTTTGAAAAAGCGTTTTTCGCACTTGCATCATTATTAAGTTTACGCTCCGTTAAACCGAGATTATACCACGTTGCCGGTTCATTGGGACGAATTCCCGTCGCTTTTTGAAATAAATTTCTCGCTTTTGCATACTGCTTGACGACATAGTATTTTTTTGCAAGCTCGGTTATAGCTTCGTAATTGTTTCCGTCCAGAGAAACCGCCTGTTCCAATTCCGAAATCGCTTTGGGGGTGTTCTTTTGCTGTGAGTACACTAAGCCCTTTGCAAGGTGTGCCGCGGGGCTGTTCGGATCACTTGAGAGTGCTTTGTCGGCATACTTATTCGCTTCCGCGAGGGCGTCCGCTTTGGTACTCGCGGAGTCGGTTGCGCCCGCCAAAGCCGCAAGGGATTTTGCCATTTTGGCATATGCTTCGGCGTCAAAATTTTTATCGCCCGCCGGCATTTTGCTGTCCGCTTGACTGAATTGCCCCTTTGCATTTGCAAGATTACCGGATTCAGCCGCACGTTCGCCGGCTTCAACCAATGCGGTAACGGCTTCTTTTTGCTTTGTTGAAGCGGCACGGTCGATCGTGCTTGGCGGGGTTCCGCCGCCGGCAATCGTATTGGTGCCGCCGGTTCCGTCAGCGGTTGTATCCGCACCTGCATGGGTAGTTCCGGTAGTCGTTCCGTTGCCGGTTTGCCGATTTGCAAGCGCATCTGCGGCATCTTTTTCGCGAGCCGCTTTTTCAGCTGCATCCTTTTCATCGGCTTGTTTTTGCGCAAGCGCTTTTGCTACCGCCGCTTTTTCTTCCACCTGTTTTTTTGCAAGACGCGCTGCCGCACTGTTCGGGTTATTTGCAAGCGCTTTGTCGGCATACTTTCTCGCTTCCACAAGGGCGTCCGCTTTTGTGTCCGCGGAATTTGACGCGTCCGCAAGCCCAATAAGCGAATTTGCCATTTGAGTATATTGGTCGGCGGCGAAGTTTTTATCGCCCATCGGCATTTTGCGATCGGCTTGGCTGAATTGTCCTTTTGCATTTGCAAGATTGCCGTTTTTCGCTTCGCGTTTGCCGGCTTCAACCAACGCGGTAACGTCGGCTTTTTCTCGAGCAGCTTTTTCAGCTGCAGCCTTTTCATCGGCTTGCTTTTTCGCAAGCGCTTTTGCTGCCGCCGCTTTTTCTTCCGCCTGTTTTTTTGCAAGACGCGCTGCCGCACTGTTCGGGTTATTTGCAAGCGCCTTGTCGGCATACTTTTTTGCTTCTGCAAGGGCGTCCGCTTTTGTGTCCGCGGAACTTGACGCGTCCGCAAGCCCGATAAGCGAATTTGCCATTTGAGTATATTGGTCGGCGGCGAAGTTTTTATCGCCCGTCGGCATTTTGCGATCGGCTTTACTGAATTGTCCTTTTGCATTTGCAAGATTGCCCTTTTTCGCTTCGCGTTTGCCGGATTCAACCAACGCGGTAACATCGGCTTTTTCGCGAGCCGCCTTTTCAGCCGCGGCTCTTTCCGCGGCTTCCTTTTTTGCCCGTACTTCCGCGGCGGCAAATTCAGCCCGTTTTTTTGCTTCGGCTTCTTCCGCCTGTTTTAATTTCGCTTCAAGCTCTTCTTGACGCTTTTTTGCTTCTTTTGCGAGCCGCTCAGCTTCCGCACGCTGCGCCTCTTTTGCAAGCCGAGCTTTTTCAGCTTGCTCTTTCGATTTTTTTTCTGCAGCGGCTTGGGCTTGTTTTTGCAGCCGCTCTTCTTCCAGGCGTTTTAGTTCGGCTTCCGCCTCTTCACGCTGTTTTTGCATTTCCGCTTCAATGGCGCGTTTTTCTGCTTCCATCTGTGCAAGTTCCGCTTTTTGTTTATCGAGTTTCGCTTGCTGTTCCGCACTCAATGTAACTTCAGTTTCCGTTTGTGTAACGGTGTTCGTCGTATCTTTTTTACGAAAGAACAATAGTAACAAAAAAATCAATACTGCCAGCGCTGCACCGCCCAGTGCAACGAGAACATATTTTACCGTATCATTCAAGGGATCCTTCCTCCTCAGTATAATCTATTGTGTCTTCCGAACCTGCAGAAATTGTTGTTGCAGAATCGGATTTAGTTAAATCTTCGTTTACTTTATCCAGCAAGGCTTGTTCCCGTTCAATACGGGCTTTTTCTTCCGCTTGCTTACGCAGTACTTCGGCTTGTGCCGCTTCTTCTTCGCCCTGCAAAATCCCGATCAGCCGTTCGATTGAAGCACGCTGATAACTAGCCGGCTCAAGCTGCAAATAGGTTTTATAGCCGGAAAGGGCATCCTGCTGTTTTCCGAGCTGCATTGCCGTATTCGCTTTGTTCAAAAAAGATGCGGCATAGTACGGATTTTCGGCAGTCGCCTGTTGGTATGCGGCAAACGCCAAATCGTATGCGCCCTGCATATAGTACGCATTTCCTAAATTGTACGAATACAGATACGCATCGGTCGGATCGGCGTTTTTGCCTTTATTCAGCCAAGTAATTGCATCGCTGTATTTTTGCATTTGGATACAGGCAACCGAAAGATACAGATACGCTTTTCTCTCTCCGTCCGGTTTTTCCGTTTCCGCAAAAAAAATCGGTAATGCCTTTTCGGGAATATTGTTTTTTAAATATTGTATGCCTTTATTAAATTCGGATGTATTTTGTGCAAAAAGGCTGCAGCACATCAGAACGTACCAGCATAAAACTTTTCTTTTTTTCATTTGACATTATCCTTCAAAGTTTATATCATAACAGAATGGTACTTGTAATATTATTCATAGCTATTACTTTTATTATCTTTATTCTCGTATTCTCGACACTCAAATTATTTACCGGACCGAAAGACATATCTTCACTTACCAAGATGCTCAAAAACAAAAAGTACAAACCGCTTATCAAAAAAGCATCAAGCATCCTACAAAAAAATCCGGGCAACTGGCAGGTACGCTACCTTTTAGGAAAAGCATACCTCGCTGAAGGATATACCGATGCTGCCCTATCGGAATTTTCCACCGTCAGCAAAACAGCTGTCTTTGAAAGTATAACAGCCGAAATAGAATTTAGAAACATTATATCAAATTTATTATTTAAATTCCAGTACTACGACAGAGCCTTTGAAGAACTGTCGCTTTTGTTGAAATTGCAACCCAATAATCCCGACACGCTTTTTAAAATCGGGCAAATATTTGAATTTAAAAATGACACCGCCAAGGCGGCACGGTATTATCAGCTGGCATTGGATCGGGATTCAAAACTCGTTGAAGCCTATGCGGCGCTTGGTTTAATTAAATACCGCGAGCAGGAATTTGAAGAAGCGGAAGAACTGATTGCAAAGGCATTGCGGCTTGACGGTGAAAATACCACGACGCGGTATTATCAGGGAAAAATTGCTCTGGCAAAAAAAGATTATGCGACCGCACTTTCCGCGTTTGACAAAGCGAGCCGTAATCAAACTTTACGGGAAAAATGCTATTTTGAGCGGGGACGTTGCTATTTTGATGCGCAGGATTTCCACAAAGCGGCGTATGAATTTAACCGCGCAATTGAGATAAGTAAACCGGCAAGTACCGCCGCTCTTTATTCGCGGCATTTATTGGCGGCTTGCTATGAAAAAGACCGCAAGCTCGATAAAGCGATTGAACAGTGGCATGCGATCCAAAAAATTTCACCGGGGTTTCGTGACGTTGAAAAAAAATTGGCGGATTACGCCGATCTTGCGCATAACGATGCAATGAAAGAATATCTAACCAGCACCAATGAAGACTTTACCCGCTTTGTGACGGAGATTACCGATAAAAAGTTGAACTTTGATGTTACGGTAGCGGAGCCGATACCGGACGGCGTTTTACTCACCGCAAAAACTCGCGATACGAAACAATGGCGGAATGTTCGAACGCGAACGTACCGCCTCTATTTTTACCGCGGTGATAACGTACTCGGATTCGAGTTTATGCAGAATTGCCACGATAAAATGAAAAAGGACGGCATAGATAAAATTTATGTATTCACGCAAGCGGGATTCACCGCCAGTGCTCTCAAATTTGCCGAAAGCCGTCCCTTTGAACTGTATGACAAGCGGAAGTTGGAAGCGCTTTTATAAACGGTTTCACAACGCATTATATGGAAACCGTTATAAAAAATCACTCGCTATATCACGATGTTGACGATTTTGTTGGGAACGACAATGATTTTTTTGATCGGCTTGCCGGCAATCCACTTTTGGACGGTTTTATCTGCAAGAGCCGTTTTTTCAAGGGTATCTTTTGCCGTATTCAGTTCCGCGTCAAACTTTGCCCGTAGTTTTCCGTTGATTTGCACGGCAATCGTGACGCTGCTGTCAACGCAAAGTTTTTCCTCGTAAGCCGGCCATGCAGCCTGCAGCACGGAAGGCTTTTCGCCGATTTTTTCGTACAATTCTTCGGCAAGGTGCGGTGCGTAAGGCGCAAGGCAGAGAATAAAATTTTTCAACACATAGTGCGGTATTTTTTTCCCCCTTCCTACTTCGTTGACAAAGATCATCATTTGGCTGATTGCCGTGTTAAAGTCCAAACTCGCAGTTTGCTCGGTCACGGCTTTAACCGTCTTTGCGGTAACTTGCGCAATTTTTTTCAACTCCGCCGTTGAAACATCATTTTCAGGCGTTTCGATAATTTCCTTGTCGCAGAGTGCCCACACTTTTTCCAAAAAGCGATACACCCCGATAAGTCCTTGCGTATTCCACGGTTTTGACATCTGAAGCGGTCCCATAAACATCACGTATAAACGGCAGGCGTCGGCACCGTAATCGGCAATCGGACCGTCGGGAGATACAACATTTTTCAAACTCTTTGACATTTTCGTAACAATTTGCGTTAATTTTTCACCGGTACCGATTTCTTCAAAGGCGTTATCGCCTATTCTTTTTACCATGTCAACCGGAACTAAACTTTTATTGGCACGCATATAGCCGAATGAAGTAATGAGTCCCTGATTGATAAGCCGCTGAAACGGTTCCGGTGTAGAAAGTAAGCCTTCATCAAATAAAAACCGGTGCCAAAAGCGTGCATACAGGAGGTGCAGCACCGCATGTTCCGCTCCTCCCACATAAAGATCAACCGGCATCCAGTATTGTTCTTTTTCGGGCGCGACAAAAGCCTTATCATTATGCGGGTCGAGATACCGTAAATAATACCAGCAGCTGCCCGCCCACTGCGGCATTGTGTTGGTTTCCCGTTTTGCTTTTGCGCCGCACACCGGACAGGTGGTATTCACCCAAGTTTCGATTGCACTGAGCGGGCTTTCACCCGTGCCGGACGGTTCGTACTTTTCAACTTCCGGCAGCGTGAGCGGCAATTCGCGTTCAGGCACCGGCACGGCACCGCAGTGCGGACAATGCACAATCGGTATCGGCTCCCCCCAGTAACGCTGCCTACTGAATACCCAATCCCGCAACTTGTAATTGACAGTCGGTTTTCCGGCACCTTGTTTTTCAAGTACGGCGGTAATATTCTTTTTCGCTTCCGCTGTCGGTAACCCGGAAAACGCTCCCGAATTAACACAAACGCCGTCAGCCGCCATACAGGTTTCCGGCTCTTTTGAAAAATCAGTTCCCGCTTCATAGTCGGCTTGATTGACTACAACGGTTTTAATCGGCAAATGAAATTTTTTTGCAAATTCCCAGTCCCGCTCGTCATGAGCAGGAACTGCCATAATCGCCCCCGTTCCGTAGGACGCTAAAATATAGTCCGAAATCCAAATCGGAAGTTTTTCGCCGTTAATCGGATTTTTTGCATAACTTCCGGTGAAAACGCCCGTTTTTTCCTTTGAAAGCTCGGTTCGTTGTAAATCGCTTTTTAAAGCGCTTTCTCGAATATACGCTTCAATGCTTTCTTTTTGAGCGGGCGTTGTAATTTTTGGAACTAAGGTATGCTCCGGCGCAAGGCTGATATAGGATGCCCCGAAAAGTGTGTCGGGACGGGTGGTATACACGGTAATCGTATCGGGCGTTTCGTTTCCGGCAGCGTCAAGCACTGTAAAGATAACTTCCGCGCCTTCGCTTTTTCCGATCCAGTTCCGCTGCATCGTTTTGATGGATTCCGGCCAGTCCAAATCATCCAGCCCTATTAATAATTTTTCCGCATACGCGGTAATTTTTAACATCCACTGGCGTAAATTTTTCCGCTCCACCGGAGCGCCGCAGCGTTCGCACTTTCCTTCCTTTACTTCTTCGTTTGCAAGCCCCGTTTTACACGAAGGACACCAGTTAATCGGTGCTTCTTTTTCATACGCCAATCCTTTTTTAAAAAGGCGTAAAAAAATCAACTGCGTCCATTTATAATAATCCGCATCGCAGGTTTGAATTTCCCGCTCATAATCATAGCTGTAGCCCATCGCATGCAGCTGCTCTTTAAAACGCGCTATGTTTTTTTTCGTAATAGCACGCGGATGCGTTCCTGTTTTTATCGCATAATTTTCCGCAGGAAGTCCGAACGCATCAAAGCCCATCGGGTGCAGCACATTGTAGCCGCGCATCCGCAAAAAACGGGAATAAATATCGGTTGCCGTATAGCCTTCCAAGTGTCCGACGTGAAGCCCCGCGCCTGACGGATAGGGAAACATATCCAGCACATAACGTCTTTTTTCTTTCGGAAAACGGGCATCTTCAGTAACTTGAAATAATCGATACTCATCCCAATATTGCTGCCACTTTTTTTCAATTTGCGTAAAATTATACTTTGACATGTTCACCTCTTATCGATTTCAAAACTTGAAGCGCTATTATACCGTTTTCTTAAAATTTAAGCAACTGCAAAAATAGCTTACTCGCAAGGAGGCACTGATTAATTCAACCGAGAATTAAAAACTAATGTTTTTTAGAGGCTTCTTTTCAGTGCCCACCTTTAATCCTACTATTTTATACCGGGACTGAACATCGAGAAACAACGATGGAGATACTTTGCTTCTGCAAAAAACTTTGCGTTGCAAAGTTTGCCGGTAAACGGCGTCAAGCCTTTCAGCGTTTCCGCAAAGATAGTTTTTAGAGGCTCACCATTTATTTTTATGCCATAACAACGAGGTGTTATAAATTTATCAGCTATTTGCAATATAACACCAAAAAACTCATGAGAAATATCTGCCACTTTTTTTGAGAACTTCTATTTGCATAAAATTAATCCTTTCTAAAACGCATAAAACGATCATTCTCATAGAGAAATCATTCTCGAAACGCCAGTACTTCACCTTCCTGCACAATGAGACGCTCTGCAACAAGTTTTTCACAGGCGGTAATGAGCCGCTCACATTCAATATGTTCAGATTCGGAAATTTCGGCAAGGGTTGTCCGCTTTTTTAATGAAAGCTGACGAAGGATTGCGCCGCGGGCTTGCCGAAAAGACCCTTGAAATCGGGATTGCTTGGTATAGGATTTCGACTTTCGTGACGGATTCGGCAGTTTTGATTTTATATCCGCCCCCAAGTCCATCAGCGCATAATACCATTCCCGCGGATTTTTTCTATCGAGCGTTTGTATAACGAGCGGTAAAAGGAGTTTATCGTCAATTTTTTCAGTATTTTCGGAAAAAAAACGGTGAATAAATACAGAGCGAATATTCGTTTCCAGAAACACCACAGGCTGGTTAAATCCAAATGCACAAACCGCACCCGCAGTATACGGTCCCACACCGGGGAGCGTTTTCAATTCGTTTGTAGTTTGCGGAAAAACACCGCCGAAGCGGCTGCCTATTTCGCGGCATGCCGCCTGGAGATACACAGCCCGCCGGTTATATCCGAGTCCGTTCCACAACGAGAGCACTTCGGAAAGTGGAGCCTTAGCAAGCGATTCAAGCGTCGGAAATCGATACATCCACGCTGCAAACTTTTGTATTACGCGGGCGGTTTGCGTTTGCTGCAACATTACTTCCGAAACTAAAATAGCGTACGGATCTTGTGTTTCCCGCCATTGAAAACTCCGTCCGTGTTCACGGTAAAAATTCCACACTTCGCTTTGAAATATTTTGCATCGCTCGGCAGTGAGGGTATTGTTTTTCGCTGAGTCAGTCTTTATCATTTCCATATAAAAAGTTTCTTCATTTACTTCCAAAACGCCAAACTTTTGCGCATAAAACCTTTGACATCCGTGTCGTAGAGCGTATTCAATTTTTCAAAATCCACATCGGACTTTTTTGTGTTTGAAAAAACGGCACCGTCTTTCATTAAAATGATTCTGTCGGCAAACTGCAAGGCAAAATTAATATCATGAAAAACGGCAAGCACCGAAAGTTTTTTTTCTCGGGTGAGGCGGGAAAGTATTTCCGCTAAATCGATTTGCGCTTTTAAATCCAGATGACTTGTCGGTTCGTCCAAAAAAATCACCGGCGTTTCTTGCGCGATTGCTTGAGCAAAAAAAACTTTTTGCAGCTGACCCGACGACAGTTCCGTTAAAAAACGCTCCCGCAGATGAGCAATATTGCATTGTCGTAAAACGGCATCCGTCTTTTCACAATCCGCTTTTGAAAACGTTTCCGCTAAAAGCTTTTTATCGCTTTGCGCATATCGAGCGAGCAGTACCGTTTGAAACACCGTGTATGAAAAATACGACTGCTGCCGACCGCCCATCAGCGTAATCAGCTTTGCAATATCTTTCCGCTTTTTTTGTAAAATATTATCATCGGCAATGTATACCGAACCGCTCATCGCCGGAATTATTTTTGTACATGCTTTCAGCAGTGTTGTTTTACCGCAGCCGTTTTGTCCCAGCACACACGCAATTTCACCTGAGCCGACTTTAAACGAAACGTCACGGACAATCGGCGTGCCGTTATATCCTGCCGTTATGTTTTTTACTTCAAGCATAACGCACCCGCTTGGTAAAATAAATGTAAGCGAAAAACGGCGCTCCGATAATTGCGGTTACCGCACCGACGGCAAGTTCACGCGGAGACAAAATCGTTCGTGCGATTAAATCACACACAACCATCAGCGTGCCGCCGAATAAAAAAGCCATTGGAAGTACTATTTTGTGTTTTGCTCCGAAAAATTTTCGCACAACATGTGGGGCGATCAAATCAACGAAACCGATAATTCCGACAAACGAAACAATAATGCCGATCAACACAGAAGAAACAACGAGCAATTTTTTCTTGAGGCTTTCCGCCTGTACTCCTAAGCTCAGCGCCCGCTCGTCCCCAAAGGTTAAAATATCCGCTTCCGTTGCATAATGCATCAAAAAAAGAAACGTGAATATCGTACACGGAAACATAATTAGTAAACCGTTCCAGCCGTGCCACGCAAAATTTCCCATTTGCCAAAAAAGCAAATGTCCGACTTTTTCCGCATTGAGCGACACAATGACGGTCAGCACCGCATTGATAAAAAGCGAAAAAATCATACCGGCTAAAATAAGCGTATTATCCGAAAGCGATCGATCAACGGTTTGTGCAAACTTGACAACGGCAAACACGGTAACAACCGCACCGAAAGAGCCGGCAAGCGGCAGGGACACCGCTGAAAAGCTCGATGTAAAAAAAAGCGTACAGGCGGCGCAGAGAGACGCCCCCGACGAGACACCGATGGTGTACGCCGATGCAAGTAAGTTTTTTAAACAGCCTTGCATAATCACGCCGGTCATCGCAAAAGCGCCGCCGCACAAAAACGCCGTCAACACACGCGGAAGACGCACGCGCATAATAATCACTTCCATCGTTTTTAACGAAGCCGGAAGCGGCGCGGTAAAAGGCAGTTTCGACAAAAATATTTTTATCGTCAATGTCGGTGAAACATATACCGATCCGATGCCAACTCCCAAAATGATAACGCACAGAGAAACAACAACGGAGAAAATCACTTTCGTTTTCATATTTTAATTTACAAAAAATAAAGGGGATACATCCGTATCCCCTCTCAACAAAATCGATTTCGATTTATTTAAAGTATTCAGGATAAATCGCTTTTGCCATTTCGTCGATACCTTTTACGATGTATTGACAGGGCTGCGAAACATTGTCAGCCGTTACCAAATACACCGCATCTTTTTGTACCGCGGTGATAACATTCCAGCCGTCACGACCTTTGATTTCATCAACAGGAGCGTCAACGTAATGAACCTGAGTAATAATCACATCGGGATTTTTTGCTAAAATCTGTTCGGTTGAAACGGATGCCCAACTGTCCAAATCTTCGAAAATGTTTTTCGCACCGAGCAAGTGAATAATTTCATTGATAAACGTATTGCTACCGGCGGTATACATGTACGGAGCGGCGCTGATTTCAAAGTACACGGTTTTTTGTTTTTCAGCAGGGATTGTTTTTGCAATCTGTTCATACTTTGCAATCTCTTTTTTCATCGAAGCAACCATATCGCTTCCTTTTTTGTGAACGCCCAACACATCGGCAACAAAAATAATATCGTCATAAATGCCTTGAATGGAAGTGCTTGACGGAATATTCAACACACAAATACCGGCATCCCGAACCGTTTTGTACGGATCGGCGCCACCCGCATTTGACATTCCGGTTGTAAACACAACATCGGGGTTCAGCGCGATAATCTTTTCCGTGTCCGGTTTCATCATATCAAACGCGGGTAAATCTTTGAGCGTTTCATCGTCTTTGGCGCTGTAGGTATCAACCGCGACGATTTTATCGTGCAATCCAAGTCCGTCAACAATTTTAACACTCGACGGCGCAAACACCGCAACTTTTTCGATTGATGCAGGAACAGTAACGGGATTTCCCGCCCGATCCTGTGAAACGGGGGTTTCTTTGTTTCCCATCGAAAAAGCGGGAACCAACAAACAAACACTTAAAACAAATGCAAAAAATTTTTTCATAAAATTCTCCAAAATTTTGTATGTAATGTAGGTATTAATTAAACAAAATTACGAGGGTAAAATTACATGATATTTTTAAATATCCTATCTCTACATAAAAAACAAAATCCTCAAATTATTTGGAAGTCATATTAACGACATCGTCATGTGTTTTTGCTAATTCTGGATTTGCAACCAGCTCGGCAAGTTTTTGTATAAAAACTTTTGACGGCGCGTCATCGGGATTTACCTTCAAACAGGATTCAAAGGTTTGCAACGCTCCGGCATAATCCCGTTCGTGATATTTATCGATGCCTTTTTCAAAGCGGTCAACCAATTCCAAATCGCGATCGGAGGCATCCGATTTCAGCGACATAATGTTATAAAGCTGCACGGGCGTATTGATTCCGACAACACGAACCCTGTCAAATCGCCTCCCCAAAAATTCCCCGTGCGTGTCTTTCCACGTCGACTGCGAAACTAAAATCCATGAACCGTATAATTTGTTCACACCTTCGAGACGGGCAGCCAAGTTTACATCGTTGCCCATAATCGTATAGTTCATTTTTGTATCCGTTCCCATATTGCCGACCACCATCTGCCCCGTGTTGATCCCGATTCGCGTATATATCGGCATCGGGATTTCACCGGTTTCAAAGAGCCGCTGATTCAACACCGCTTCAGCCGCTTTCATTTTAACGGCGGCACGGCACGCACAGGCGGCGTGATCGGATACGTCAAGCGGCGCTCCGAAAAAGGACACAATAGCGTCCCCGATATATTTATCAACGGTTCCGCGTTCTTCAAAAATTAAATCGCTCATGATAGTTAAATACTCATTCAGCACCTGCACCAAGTGAGTCGGCGTAATTTTTTCCGAGAGAGTTGAGAATGAGCGAATATCGGTAAACAATGCGGTAATCCGTTTTTCTTCACCGCCGAGTGCCAGTTTCGACGGATCTTTTACAATTTCATCAACCACATTTTTTGAAAGATACACCCCGAATGCTTTCCGCAAAAAGCTTTTTTCTTTTTCCGCAAAGAGAAAATCAAAAAACGTTATTCCGAGAAAACAAACCGATACGCTGAGCATCGGTAAAACCGCCCGCGCATATATTCCGAAAAATGAAAAAAGAAAAACCGAAATAATAAAAATCGCACACACCATGAGAATGCCGAACAGAAGCTTAGCAAATACTTTGCTCAGTTTCGATAACACCAAAGCGGTAAAAAACACAAAAAGCACAGCACAGACAATGCTCAGCCAAAACGGCAGCGGCGTAATAAACTGTCCACTCATAATCGTGTTGTAAATATTCGCGTGTGTTCCCACATTCGGGTAGGAAGCCCAAAAAGGATTGACGCCCAAATCGGAAGTGCCGACTCCGCTGTATCCGATAATCGCAAACGCATCTTTGCAGTTGGCGCGGGCGACCTGCTCGTTTTCCCGATACAGCGCATAGTTACTGCGGGCAGCTTTAAACACATCCGTCACGTATGAATCAAAAGCGGTATATTCATCGGTTCCGGTTTGAGCTTGAATATCGGCAAACAACTGATGGATTTCCGCTTCAAAGTCCCCTTTGAGGAACTCATCAACATTTTGAAAAAACTCATTCCGTTCAGCGAAGTACGCATCAAACTCCGCGCTTTCACCGCTTAAAAGTGCCGATCGCTGCTGTTGAATTTTTTGATAGCTGTCAAGTAAAAATTGCACCGCTCCGTCGTATTGCAAATACCCGTTTTGCGTTCTGATTTTCAAATCGGTAATATTGTGCAAGTTTTCAACGAGATTATTTTCTATTTTATCCGCGTAAATTAACACATAAATTGAAATATTTTTAAAACTCGTATTTTCCGGGTTATTTGCATCCAAAAAATTTTTCTTGAGCCAGTTAATCATAAGACAACCGTTCGCATCAAGCGGAATTTTAATATCCTGTTTTTGATTAAAATCGGGATGCGTACAATTTTTTAAAATAAGGCTCCGCTTGTTGCGAATAATTTGTTCCGGTTTGAGAATATTGAGAATGGGCGAAAGCACGAGCTGCGCAACATACTTGCCGTTATATTCCGTAAAAAGCTGAATACGGCGGCGGACACCGTCCGTATCAATGACAACATTCGGAAAACCCGCACCCTTTGCGTATTGCAGCACCAGCATGATCGCCGGTGAAATGCCGTACACGGCGGAATTTTCTTCGCGTATTTTTTGCGATTCCGTTTTAAAAAGCTTTTTTGTATCGGTGATATTTTCGAAAAGAAAATGCTCACACGCAAAATTTTTCAGCTCCGCGTTTTCCGTGTTGACGTTAACATTAGCGGCATTTATCGTTACAAACGTATTTCCGAAAAAGCCAATCGCTTGTCCGAGGTACGTATCGTTATCACGAAAAATATTTTCTACAACCGAATCGCTTAACTGCTGCATTCGTTCGTCCAAATCTTTTTTCATCATGTCGGCAAATTCCGGAGCATCGTGTGCCGGAATGTTCTTTTCTGCAATCGCGGCTGAAAACTGCGTAATATACTCGTCCATTTCTTGGCGGACACTTTGGTACGCTTTCGGTAAATCATTTTCAACGTAGGTTTTATTAACGCCCGATTGTCCCGGTGATAGATATTCAATATCAAACACCGCAGTTGTTGCCCCGAACTCTCGCAGTTTTAAAAGAACGTCAGCCATAATATCGCGCGACCATGGCCAGCTGCCGACCTGTTCAATCGCCAAATCGTCAACGCTCAACAGCAGCACTTCCTCGCGTTCTTTGGGAGCGGGCTTAAAATGGAGAAGTGCATCATAAAATGAAAGTTCAACCGTTTTTCCCGTTTTTGTAAAAGAAAATACAATAAAAAAAATGAGTGACACACCTGCAATGATGAGCTGTGCATTTTTTTTCAAAAAATTTTTCCATTGAATCATAACGACCCTCTTTATACATTACACAATTAGGTGGGCACTGATTAATTCAATCGAAAATTGAGGGCATCTTTCAAAAACTGATGTTTTTAGAGACTACTTTTCAGTGCCAACCTTTTAAATCTATTGTTTCGCAAATGTTCAGAGCCGATTATACTGAACATTGAGAAACAATAAAGGAGATACTTTGCTTCGCAAAAAACTTTGCTTCTGCAAAAAAAACTTTGCGTTGCAAAGTTTGCCGGTAAACGGCGTCAAGCCTTTAATCAGCGTTTCCTTAGGCTTCTTCTAAAAACTCAAAATTTCAAAAGTTTTTAGAAGACTTCTATTAATATTATATAATCCTACCATTATAGATAAGAGCGGCTAAAAAATCAATTATCGCTTTTCACTCAATCTACAAAAATATTCGCGGTAATTTTTGGACTAGCCGTCCATCCGGTTTTTATGTATAATATTGGTATGGCTATTTCTTTTTACTCATTGGGGGCAGCCCAAGAAGTTACCGGTTCCAAGCATATTTTGGAAGTTGATGGGCGGGCATATTTATTTGACTGCGGTGCATTTCAAGGAAAAAGGGCGGAAGCCGATAAAAAAAACAGAGATTTTAATATTCCAATTGAACAGCTGGAAGCCGTAGTGCTCACACACGGACATTACGATCATTGCGGATTGTTGCCGCTGTTGTATAAAAACGGCTATACCGGCAATATTTATGCGACGCCGGCAACGCGAGATTTAGCAAACTTAGTACTCATGGATTCGGCGCATATTCAAGCCCGCGATAGAGAGTATTTGCAAAAACAGGCGGCAAAGCAGGGAAAACAGTTTACCTGGCAACCGCTTTTTGATGAATCGGACGTTGTTGAAACCATAAACCAATTCGTTACCGTATCGTACCACCGGCAAATTTTTATCGGAGACGGCGTTATGCTCGAGTTTTACGATGCGGGACACATTTTAGGCTCGGCAATGGCGCTCGTCACAGCGAAGGATAATTCCGGCAAACAAGTTAAAATCGCATTCACCGGTGATGTCGGACGCAACGATAAAGCGATTATCCGAGACCCTGAAAATTTACCGGCAGTGGATTACCTCGTGCTGGAAAGTACCTACGGCGACCGTTTGCACGAAACGAAAGATAACGCACTGGAAGCGCTGGCAAAAGCAACTAATGAAATTTGCAAAACCGGCGGCAAAATTATTATTCCGGCATTTGCAGTCGAACGCACGCAGGAAATCGTATATCATTTTCACCAATTGCTTGATATGAAAAAAATCCGCGAAGTGCCGATTTACGTAGACTCGCCGATGGCGGTAAACGCAACCAGTATTTTTCAAATACACCCGGAATGCTACGACGAGGAAACGCACGAAGCGTTTATTAAACACCATCAAAATCCGTTCGGGTTTAACTCTCTGAATTTTATCACCAGCGTGAATGAGTCAAAAAAATTGAACAGTGCTTCAGGTCCGATGGTGATTATCAGTGCGGACGGTATGTGCGAATTCGGACGAATCACGCACCACTTGGCAAACAATATTGAAAATAAATCAACGATTATTATGCTGGTCGGCTTTATGGCGGAAAACACACTCGGTCGTCGTTTACAAAACCGCGAAAAAAGCGTTAAAATTTTCGGCAACACGTTTGCGGTCAATGCGGAAATATTGCAAATCAATGCATTCAGTGCGCACGGCGACTATCAGGAGTTAACGGCATGGCTGAAAAAAAACGATAACAGCAACTTAAAACAAATTTTTATGGTACACGGTGAAGACAAAGCGCAAAAAGCGTTTCGCTCCTATTTAGCGGAAAACGACTTCCGCGATGTCAGCATTGTAAAATACAACGATAAATTTGAATTGTAAAAGATAATATAACGAAGAAACGCTGATAACAAGCTTAGCGCCATTTCACAGCGTTTCTTTATTGTCGACGTTTTCTTGCATTATGCTCGGATGACGGTTCCCGTTCTGCCCAGGATGCCTTCCTGTGCTTTTTCCAAAAGCGTAATCAATGCAAAACCTTTTTTGTTGTGTTCCGCAAACTGAATTGCAGCTTCAACTTTCGGCAACATCGACCCTTTTGCAAACTGATTTTCTTTAATCAATTTTTTTGCTTCGGCAATGCTCAGCTCGGAAAGCCATTGCTGATTCGGTTTATTAAAGTTGACGGCAACTTTTTCAACTGCCGTTAAAATAATCAGACAATCGGCTTTTAAATCGGACGCAAGTTTTGCACTGGCAAAGTCTTTATCAATAACAGCAGGAACACCGATGAGCATCCCGTTTTCTTCAATAACCGGAATACCGCCGCCACCGCAAGCAATAACCACCTGCCCCGCTAAAAAAAGCGATTGAATTACTTGCAACTCGGCAATCCGCATCGGTTTCGGTGATGCGACGACTTTGCGGTAGCCGCGTCCCGCATCTTCGGTCACCGCTTCGCCGTTTGCCATAAGGGCATCGGCTTCTTCTTTTGTTAAAAAACTTCCAATCGGTTTAGTCGGATGCTCAAATGCACTGTCCGCTTTATCCACGACTACGTGCGTTATCACGGTACTGACCGTCTTTTGGATATGTAGCGCGGCAAGTTCCGCTGCAATAGCCCGCTGTAAATCCGAGCCGATGTATGCCTGACTCATTGCAACCGAAACAGACAACTCCGGTGTTGAAGTTTTTGCATCCAGTTTGTGATAGGCTTCCATTGCCAACTGAATCATTCCAACTTGCGGACCGTTTCCGTGGGTTACCACCACATCATTTCCGTCAGCAACCAAATCGGCAATCACCTTTGCCGTCGTTTTTACGGCGATCCGCTGTTCTTCCAAATTAGAACCGAGTGCATTGCCACCCAATGCAATTACAATTTTTTTACCCATAAAAATCCTCTTTTTATCTCACTAATAAAAGGAAAGGCAATATATCATATTTTCAAAAAAAAATCTATTCTCAAACGGCAAGGTTTTATTTAAAACTTTTGGAGGCACTGATTAATTCAATCGAAAATTAAAAACTAATGTTTTTTAGAGACTTCTTTTCAGTGCCCACCTTTAAAATCGTTGTTTCGCAAATGTTCAGAGCCACTTATGCTGAACATTGAGAAATAATTGGGAAACGCCGGTAAACGACCGTCAAGCCTTTAATCAGCATTTCCTTATGGAACAGCAATCAGCGATAATATTTTTTCGATAATATTGTCGGCGGAAATATTTTCAGCGATTGCTTCGTATGAAAGTTTTAACCGATGTCGCAAAATCGGATAAGCGACTTTTTTTATATCATCGGGAATAACATAACTGCGCCCCGAAAATGCAGCCTCTATTTTTGCACATGTTTGCATTGCAATGCTCGCACGGGGCGATGCACCGATCGTAATATAACTTAAATATGAACCTTTAAAAAAATCCTGTTCCGTGAGTTCCGTCGCTGCAGGACGGGTTGCTGCCACGACCGACACGAGGTAATGCGTTAAACTTTCGTCAATGGAAACTTGAGAACAAAATTTTCGCAATAAATCAAGTTCAGCAAACGTACACACGGAATCAGCCGGCGTAACATCATTGCAGTTTTTTCCGGTTGTTGTGTGTGTTTGTACAATCGCAATTTCGTCTGCATGAGTCGGATACGGAACGGAAAGTTTCATTATGAATCGGTCAAGCTCCGCTTCCGGCAGCGGATACGTTCCGTCCTGTTCAATCGGATTTTGCGTCGCAAGAACAAAAAAAGGCTGCGGCAGTTTATAGGATGTTTCACCGATAGTAACTTGCCCTTCCGCCATCGCTTCCAACAATGCTGACTGCACTTTTGCCGGAGCGCGGTTTATTTCATCGGCTAAAATGATGTTTGAAAAAATGGGACCTTTTCGTACGGTAAACGTTCCGTCACCTTGCTGAAAAATGAGCGTTCCGATAATATCAGCCGGTAAAAGGTCGGGTGTAAACTGAATACGCTTAAATGCAAGACCGGTTAATTCCGCGAACGTTTTCACCGTGAGCGTTTTTGCAAGTCCCGGCACGCCTTCCAAAAGAACATGTCCTTCGGCAATGTACGCCATTAAAATAAAACGGCAAAGTTCGCTTTGACCGATAATTTTTTCGGACATTTTACTTAAAATTGTTTGTACTGTCTTCTGAAAATCCTGTAAATCCATAATTGTAATTATACGATTATTTTTTTTATTTTTCAACGCGCTACAAAAAAGCAGCATCATTTGTACACTTTTAAAAATTTAAAAAAGTTTTATAATAGAGTAATCTAATGTAAAACAAGCAACAAGGATAAACGAATGAAACCCGTTTTTTTTAGTTTAAAAGAATTTGATGCCGCTTGCGGTGAAAAATACCGAATGCAAAATGAAGTTTTAATGGAAAATGCGGCACGCGGAATGTGTGAAGCAATTCTCTTATTTTTAAAAAAGCGGTTCAAACACAAAAAGCCGGTTATTCAAATCGTGTGCGGTTCAGGCGATAACGGGGCGGACGGCTTAGCACTCGCACGCATGATATACGATGCAGCGTCCGTAAAAGTGATTCAAGCTGCCGAACCGAAATCGGCACTGTGCATATTGCAAACCGAACGGTTACGCAAATTGCATATTCTCGCGGATACGGTTATTTCCGACTGCGATATACTCGTTGACGCATTTTTGGGAACCGGTATTACCGGTAGGCTTCGTGAAAATGCAGTATCGGTTATCAATGCAATGAATAAACTTGATGCGTATAAAATCGCCTGCGATATTCCGAGCGGGCTGAACCGAAACGGGCAGCCGGTGCCGGTTGCCGTAAAAGCGGATATGACACTTTCTGCGGGTGCACTCAAAGCGGCGTTTTTTTCGGATGCTGCACAAGACTTTGTCGGAAAAATAAAGCCCGTCAGTCTTGGGCTTCCGTCAGAGCAATACGCCCCGAGCGAAAAAGCCGATGCATGGCTACTCACTAAGCGCGATATGCAACTTCCGGTGCGTACCCAAAAGAATACGCACAAAGGCTTGTTCGGTCATGCGGCAATATTCTGCGGTGAAAAAGAAGGAGCCGCTATCCTTGCAGCTTCGGCGTGTTTACACTTCGGCGCGGGGTTGGTTACCGTATGCGGCACGAAGCCGGCATTGATTCCGCCCGACTTGATGTATCACTCTGAAATCAATGCAGAGTATTCGGCTTATTGTATCGGTCCCGGTTTAGGAAGTGATACGGAAGCGATCGTTGAAAAATTTTTAACCGAAAAGAAAAGGGCAAATATTGTATTTGACGCGGATGCGTTAAAAACAAAATCGCTCGCACGACATCTTTCGGATTTGGACGGCTGCATTTTAACGCCGCACCTCAAAGAATTTTTACAGCTTGTACAAAATCTTTGTACGTCTGAACGTACGGAGCTTCACGATTATAAAACATTGACGGTCGGCGAAATCCAAGAAAAAAAGATTGAACTTGCAAAAATTTTTTCCCGGTATTTTCCGCATATCGTACTTGTTTTAAAAGGCGCCGTTACCGTCATTGCTCATCACGAAAAAATATTTTTGGCAGCTGCCGGAACACCCGCGCTTTCAAAAGCAGGTTCAGGCGATGTACTTTCCGGAATGCTCACCGCCCTTTTAGCGCAAGGCTATACCGGCGAAAAAGCCGCCATCACGGCAACGCTTGCCCACGGATATGCAAGCCGCACACTTCCGAGCTACGCTTCTACCGCAACCGACCTCATTCAAGCGTTGAGTACGCTCGAAAAAACGTTTCCGTAAAAAGTTAGTTTTCTTCGTTTGATGCGGCATGCTCCTCTTTTTTTACCAAGCAAAAATAAAGCGGTCCGTACCCGCTCGTATCCGGCAAAAAGATAAAACCGTGCCGCGTGCGGCTTGGCGTTTCAAACCGCTGCCCGGTATCGCCGGCGGCAGTTTCAATCGGAATCGGTGAAACACACATCGCGTGCTGATATTTTGCAAGGAGTTTATCGATTACACAATCATTTTCCGCTTCCGACAAAGCACAGGTTGCATACAACAAAAAACCGCCGGGTTTCAGCATCAAAAAAGCCGAAGATAAAAGCGCCCACTGCCGCCGTGCAAGATTTCTTATCCGCGCTTCAGTCCATTGGGTTAAATACTTTTCGTCACCCAGTACATGCCGCTCCGAAGAACAGGGCGCATCCAGTAAAATACGGTCATAAAAATTTTGCTTTTTTTTACACATAGTACTGCCGTCATAACCGGTTACGGTAACGTGCGCTAACTTTTCTTGCGGCAAATGCTCCTGCAGTACGGTGCGCAGTCGTGCTCGGCGAGCGGCGGAAAGTTCATTCGCTTGAAGCGTTGCCGAACCGTGCAGCACGAGCGAAGCGAGAACCAAACTTTTTCCGCCGGGAGCTGCACACATATCCAAGCACACCCCTTCAGTAAGCGGCGGCATCGCCGACGCAGCAAAAAAACTCGCTTTATCCAAAAAATAACTTTTACGCAGGTGCTCCGAAAATTCAAAATGGTTCACCGGCGCTAAAAGAGCCATTTTTAATGTCTCCCACCGCTCGTCGAATATCTTTTTATAGTAGGTTTCAAACCCATCCGAACCGACAAGTTTTATCCGTGAACTTTGCTCTTTTTTATGTTTCATAGCACGTTTTTAAAAAACTCTCTTTTTGTCGTTGAATTTTAATGAAGATTTTTTTCACGAAGCAAACGGTTCGCTTTTTCTTTTGCGTCATAAAAATATTCCGCATCAAAATAATTTTTATTAAAACTTTCTTCCGTCCGCGTTTCACCGTTTTCATCCATTAAACCGTTTTCCAGTTTTACTCTGAGAACGGTCGTAACCGCTTCCGTTATCCTGTTGGAAAAAGCCTCATCCGTTTGTGCTCTTGCAAGCAGCCCGTCAACGAGCATCGGAAAATCATTCGCGGAATACAAAATCATATCGCAACCGGCACTGATCAGGTGATACGCCAGATCCGAGTAATTTTCCGCATAGGGGCGAAGCGCTTTCATAATGATGTCATCACTCATTACAATACCGTCATACCGAAACTCGGTTTTTAAAAAATCAATTCCCGCAGGCGAAAGACAAAAAGGTTTATCATCAAAACATTCAACAATCGTGTGCGACAGCATTACCGCTTGCGCCGCACGGAGCGGAGCGCGGAAACTTTCACACGCCGTTACCACATCGTTATATGAGCCGGTAATTTTTGAAACACTGCGGTGTGTGTCGGCATTTCCGCTTCCGGGAAAATGCTTGACAACACAGGCAATTCCGTCCGCTTTGTGCGCATTGATAAATCGTGTTGTATAGTCGGCAACGGAGTCGGTATCATCACTGAAAAGCCGCTTTCCCATCACTGCCGTTGTGAAATCCCCCGTCTCACAAATCGGTGCAAGATTCATCGAAAGACGGAGAGCCGCCATTTGATGCGATTGCAACGTGAAAAGTTTTTGTGCATCAAGCGGAGAAAAATTTTTTGTTATATCATTTGCAAAAGGAAGATGCGAGGTAACCCGCGAAGTTCGAAATACCGCTCCGCCTTCATTGTCGGTCGCAAAAAAAGGCGGTATGTACATCGCATAAACGGGAGCGTTTTTTTTCGTATTTGCCTCAAAATTTTTTTCATACGCGGTAATAAAATCATAAACCGTTTCCGCTGTATCAGCAAAATTAAATTTAAACAAAATTACCCCGCCGGGTGCAAAACGAAATTTTCCCGCTCGAACCGTTTTGAGCGAATTACCGGAAACGGAAAGCACTAAAAGCTGATATATTTTTTCGGTAAGGCTCATCGACGCGGCAATTTCGACTGCCCGTTTTTGTAAAATCTCTTTTTGAGAGAACTGTGCGGGCTGTGTTTCGCAGGCTTGTTCCGAAATGGGAGCTTTTACGCAGGTTGAAAAGCCGCAAAATACAAAACAGAACGACAATAAAACAAAACATAATTTTTTTTTCATGGCGTGTGTAAAATTAGCATAGTTATTTTTTACACTTTGTCAAGGCTCTGCAATAATTACCGTGCCGCTTTATTCTTCATTTTATGAAAGAAATCCCAATCGACCGATGGAAAAAACGCCCCGAAATCAAGTGTACCGGCTCCGATACAACTTGAATCCGGGAACTTCTTTGATGTTAAAAGCTCGCAATAATTTTTGCAAGCGAATCTTTTGCATCCCCTAAAAAGAGCATAATGTTTTCATTGGGTTCATACAACGGATTCGCAACACCTGCATACCCGGGCTTTAAGTCAAAGTTGCAGATAATAAGACGCGGCGCTTCATTTGCTTTTAAAACCGGCATACCGGAAATCGGCGTATCCGGCAAAGTACTCGCCGCCGGGTTAATAACATCGCTCGCCCCGATCACAATGGTCAAATCAGCATTTGCAAAATCATCGTTAATTGCATCCATTTCAAAAAGCTTATCATAGGGAATTTCAACTTCAGCTAACAGCACATTCATGTGCCCCGGCATTCGCCCCGCAACGGGGTGAATGGCAAAACGTACCTTTTTACCGGCAGCTTCCAACTTTTCAGTTAGCTCTTTAATATGGTTTTGCGCTTGAGATAACGCCATGCCGTAGCCCGGAATAATGATAATATCCTTCGCAGCGGAAATCCAGGAACCGACTTCATTCGGATCGGCATTTTTTACTTCCAATTGTGCCGCTTGTTCGACCGGTACCGCTTCGGCTGCCGTTTGCTCTGCAGCCCTACCCGCTTCCGCTTCGGTTTCAGCCGCTCCAGCTTGACCTGTTCCGCTGCCTTTTTTCGCAAAGACAATGGACGAAAGCTTTCGGTTCATCGCGCGGCACATAATTCTGGTTAAAATTAAACCGGAAGCGCCTACAATACCGCCGATTGCCGTCAGCAGTAAATCTCCGATAGCCATACCGGCAATGGAGGCCGCAACGCCCGATGTCGAGTTCAAAAGCGAAATCGTAATCGGCATATCGGCTCCGCCAACGCGGATAGCAAACAACACGCCATAGCCTAAACTCAAAACCGCCGTTCCAACCAAAAGCGTTCTGTTGACATGCTGCGCAAAAGGCGTATACACCGCGGCGACGATAATGCCGACTATAATCAGCAGGCCCAGAACTACCATCATCGGCTGGTGTAGTGGCAGAATTACCTGCTTTTGCGGAATACGTTTTGCAAGTTTTCCGGCTGCGATTAAACTGCCGGTAAACGTAATTGCGCCGATTGCCAAAGCGAGCATTGCCGCAAATCCAGAAAATCGAAACAAGGCTTCCGTGTAAACGTGGTGCGGGGACGCCAAATGCTGAATTGCCAACGCGGACGCAACCAAAGATGCCAAACCGCCGAGTCCGTTTAAGAGAGCGACCGTTTGAGGCATTTCAATCATTTTCACCTTGATTGTCAGAATAAGTCCTATAACCAAACCTATTACCAATCCCCCCCAAACAAAACCATTTTGTACGGCGGTTTGCCGTCCATTCAAAGAAACATGCGTCGCCATCAAATAGGATATAGCCAGAAGCACGGACACGGCACTGATAATATTTCCCATTGCTGCGGTTTTTACATTGCTCATCAGTTTAATCCCGAGCAAAACGCAAACACTGAGAATACAATAAATTATATAATGAAACATAGTTTTTTCCTAAAAAAACAAAAAAAGCGAGCGGGCAAGCCAAAACTTACCCGCATCCGCTTATTTGGAACCTTTGAACATCATCAGCATTCTGTGTGTCAAACCGAAACCCGCAACAACGTTTATTGTCGCTACGATAATTCCGATGCAACCGATCGCCTGCCCCGTAACGGTAGTCGCATTGACGGTTTCGGCAATCGTTGCAAGAACGGTAATACCCGACAGTGCATTCATGCCCGACATCAGCGGAGTATGCAAAAGGCTGGGAACATCACTGATGAGTTTGTAGCCGACAAAGGTTGCAACAATAAATACTCCCAATAAAACGGCGATAATCATAAACCCATAGCCTCTCTTGCACCGGCGTGAACAACGTTGCCGTCAATGGTCGTAAGAATACCGCGGACAATTTCATCACTCGTATCCGTTGATAATTCCTTGCCCTTAATCAAATATTTTGCCAAGTTGTAAATGTTTTTTGCAAACATCCATGTTGAACTTTCCGGAAGCATACCCGGAATATTTTTAATACCGACCAAGTTCACTCCGTGTTTGGTTTCAACGGTACCGGACGGCGTAATTTCACAGTTACCGCCCTGGTCAATTGAAATATCCACGATAACGGAACCGTGCTTCATGGTTTTTACCATTTCTTCGGTAATAATTTTCGGCGCAATTTTTCCCGGAACCAGCGCGGACGTAAAAATAATGTCCATGTCTTTCACATGCGGAGCGAGCATTTCGCGTTCATGCTGCAACGTCGATTCTTTCAAGTGCAGTGCATAGCCGCCCTCACCGACCGCTTCTTTTTCGTCAACGCCCAAATCAATCACCTTTGCGCCGAGTGATTGCGCCTGTTCGCGTGCCGCAGGACGAATATCGGCTGCGTGAATCACCGCACCGAGACGTTTTGCCGTCGCGAGCGCCTGCAAACCGCCGACACCGGTTCCGATTACGAGTACATTCACCGGCTTGATCATACCGACGGCGGAAAAAATCTGCGGCATAAAACGCGGCAGCAAATTTCCGGCAATCATAATACCTTTATATCCGGCGCAGGTACTCATCGAAGTTAATGCGTCCATATTTTGTGCGCGCGAAATTCGTGGTACTCCGTCAAGCGTATAGGAAATCACGCCGGCTGCCGCCATCTCTTTTACCATTGCATGATTTACCGGAGATGCGGGATGAATAAACGTAATCAAATACTGTCCCCTATGCATCATCGAAATTTCACTGCAATTTTTCTTTTCATTAAAAAGGGGCTCTTTTACCTTGAGAATTAAATCCGCTTTTTTGTACAACTCGGCAACATCATCAACCAATGTCACACCCGCTTTTACATACGCCTCGTCCAAAAAATAAGACCCAATACCGGCACCTTTTTCGACCAGCACAGAATGCCCGTCTGCAATAAACGATGCACAACTTTCAGGGGTCGCTGCAACACGAGCTTCACCCTGCATAATTTCTTTCGGCACACCAATAATCATAGTTTCCTCCTATCTATACGGAATATCCGTACCGTAATTTTAACAGGCAAAATAAAAAAAAACAAGGGGATTTACTTGATATTTATCAAAAATCATACAAGATACTTGTAACTATTTTTATGTTTTAACATTTTTTGTGCGGAAGGCTGTTTCTCGTTGATATTGCTTTTAACGAAACAAAATAGTCTTATCTTTTTTCATACGTGGGTTTTTCCCACAAAGGAGTAAACTATGAAAAAAATACTAACGTTCGGTATGTTCACCTGTTTGGCTGTTTCTCTGTTCGCGATAGATTTTTCTATCGGAGGCGGACTTGATTACACCGGAACACTTGAATCTTTTAAAGGGACCGGAAAAATACCGATTATAGGAACTGATGTCTCTGTAAATAGCGATACAACTAAAAATTTTCTTGGAGCTCATATTTTTTTTGATGCGACCTATATTCGGCTTGGACTTGGTGCGGATTTCAGTGTTAACGGTTTTAAAACCGAAGGAAATGGTTCTCTAGCAGGTTTGACTGTCAAACCGTCCGGTTCGAATGCGGATTATAGGGAAACAAACTTTGATATTTCAATATTGGGGAAATATCCTTTTAAGTTAGGATTGGTCGATTTATATCCGATGCTTGGTTTCGATTTTGCTTTTAATGTTGCCGCACAAGACGGTGATACGGATTTACGGAAAAATGCATCGGACAGCTGGAAAAAAGATATGAACCACTATTACTTTGTTTTAGGCTTGGGTGCAGATGTAAACCTCGGTAAGTTTTTCATAAACCCGACGGCAAGTTTCGGTGTTGATTTAAAAAAGCCTTCAACATATAATAACGAAAAAAAGGCTTTTGAATATTTGAACGACGCAAAAGTCAGGCACAATAACTTTATGTTTAATGTCGGACTTGGTTTCGGATATAGATTATAAGCCACTTTGTAACAACTTACGGAATGACAAGTCCGTAAGTTGTTTTCGCCTTTATACAATTTCACCGTCGATATTTTTTATGGAAATTTGTCTCCCGCAGGTAAAATCAGTTTTCAACAATTACTCATTTCAAAACATCTACTCGATACGTTGAAAAAAAATTACTCTTTTGCTACAATGCATATCATGCAAGCACTGCAATATGTTATAACAAAAAAAACGAAAAACGCCGATGCGTCATATACCATTAACTGGTCACCGGTGGAAAAAGCCGATAAATATAAAATCACGACGGGAACACCTGCCGTTGCCGGAATTTACGAAGTATATTCAATGGACGAAGCGCATCAGTTGCATTTATTCAAAGTGGCGATTGCTTGGTACGGCGGAGTCCGCAGCAATGTTCGCGAAGCGATAGACCCGTATGCAAAACCGAATTATGAGTTGCGGCAATTTTTGGAAGATGCGGACTTGTATTTCCGTTTTTCGTGTTCCGATAATTTTGCCGATTTGCAGGATGTCCTGTGGTTTATGCACTTAACCTATTTCCCGAATGATAAATCGCCGGAAGATTCCGGACGGTATGAAAATATTTACCTGGAGGAAAACAGTCCCGATAATTTTACTTGGAACGGAAACGGTAATGAGTAAAAAACTCTTTGCCGTTTTTGCATTCTTCTTTGCTTGCGGTGCCGGTACTATAGCGGCGGTAAAACTTGTGCGGCATGCGCATCCGAATAAACCTGCCGCTCTTGCCGAAATCGCAGCGGTCAAAATCGCCGCGCCGCAACGCATCACGGAAGATATACCGATATTACGTGCCGATTATTTTTTCAGTAGCAAAACCGAACTTGCGAATTTGAAACCGTTTGTACCTTCCGAATCGTTTTCCTATACCATACCTGATGAGATCCGCCGGATTGTTGTAAATCGTCCCGCTCGGGATGCTTCGCTTCCGAATTTTTTCGATGATGAAAAACCGGAATTGCTTGCAAAAAAAATCGTCAATGCGATGACGGCGGAAGAACTTTTGGCGCAAGTATTTATGTTCGGATGGGCGGGGCAAAATCCGAGTGAGCGGGTAGAATCGTGGGTTGCCGCCGGATTGGGAAGTATTAAAATTTTCGGCTGGAACACCGCCGATTCAAAAAAACTTTCACAAGCAATTTTACATTTGCAAACGCGCAGTTTACAGTCTCGATTCAGTATTCCGCTTTTTGCGGCAACGGATCAGGAAGGGGGACGGGTCAGGCACGTGAAAGGTTTAACCTCACAAGTACCGAGCGCGCTCGCCTGCGGGGCTTCGGCATTACCGCGAGACGCTTTTTTTTCAGGATACTACATCGGACGGGAACTTGCCGCTATCGGGATTAATGTAAACTTTGCTCCTACAGTCGATTTATATACTAATCTTCATTCAACGGTGATTGCATCCCGTTCATTCGGCGATAACCCAAAAAGTGTTGCCCGCCTTGCGACGGCGTTTTCCGAAGGACTCCATGCGGCGGGACTTTTAAGTACGGCAAAGCATTTTCCCGGGCATGGCGATACCGAAGCGGACAGCCACGGGCGGTTGCCGCGTATTGATATAACCCGAAAGGTATTTTACGAGCGCGAGCTTGAACCGTTTCGAGCTACGATAGCGGAATCGATTCCACTGATTATGGCGGGACATTTGAATTTTCCGCAGCTGATGCCGGAAAATATGCCGGCAACATTTTCCTACGATATAATCACGCGACTTTTGCGCGGGGAACTCGGCTTTTCAGGTTTAATCGTAACCGACGATATGATGATGCACAGTGCGCTGCACTATGCAGGAAATTTTTCACGAAGCGTTACCCTTGCGCTGCAAGCGGGAAATAATATTGTAGAATCCTCTACAACGCCTTCGCTTCAAGATCCGGTGTGGACTGAAAATATCGCTCTCATGAAACGAGATAAAACTTTTTTTGCCGCGGTGCAATCGAGTGCCGAACGGATTATTTTAAAAAAGCTACAATATTTTAAAAGCGTAAACCATGTTCCGATTTTACCGAAGCCTGAAAATTTGGAAAAAAACTTCCCCGTTGAAGGAGCCGATGATTTTTTTCAGTCTTTCGCGGCGCGTGCCGCTACGTTGATACCGTTACCAAAGGGGCAAACCCGCACTGCGAAAACGCGGCTTTCCCATGATGATAGCGTTTTAGTGGTGAGCGATTATCCGAACCTTTTCCGCATTGCAAAAAATTATTTTAAAGAAAGCGGATTTGCTCGCACGGATGAATTGTTTTTACGGACGAGAAATTATGAAAAAATTATTTTTTGTGTGTACGATTCGTATTCAGCCGGAGTTTTAAAAACAATGCAGACGAGGTTTCCGGAAAAACAGTATTTTATCATTTCGGTGTTGTCTCCGGTTTTTTTGCAAGACTTACGAGCGGAAACTGCAATTGCCGTATATAGTTATGCGGATGTTTCGTTTAAAGCGGCGCTTGCTTGTTTATGCGGGGATGTTATTCCAAAAGGAGTACTTCCTTTGAAGACGTTGCAGTTTTAAAATGTGGTGCGCAAAAAAAATAACGGCGGAAACAATTTCACTGGGCTTGGCTTTTGTTAAAAAGTTTGAACCGCTTTGTGTCAACTTGGCAAGCGTTTTATTGGGGCAGCAAAAATATTTTAATACAAAAAAAACTTCGGTGAAAAAATCCCAAAACCAAAAAATCATTTCGTTTATTTTTTTTCACAATACGGAAATTGCAGCAGTTTGTGCCGTTGACGGACAAAAAACGTTTTTGCATTGTTTTCCGAATGTAACCGAAACGACTATGCACGCTTTTTTTTCCTGCACAAAAAGTTTTTTTGATGAGGTTCCCATTCGCTCAATTATGGGCGAAAAAAAATGCTCGGATTTTATTGAAAGCTATTTAGTAGCCGCGCATCAATACCGACGGAAACGGAGTGAAGCGTATTTTTTGCTGACACTTTCCGCCACGGAGTTTTTAAAACAGCCGTCTCCGCAAGATACCGATATCCGTTGTGCGGTATGTACGCAAAGCGATGTAGAAAAACTGCTGCCGCTCCAATTCGGCTATGAACGCGAAGAGCTCGAACGGACAACGCAAAACGAATTTTTTTCACGGCTTTATCTTTTGAATATGCTCGGCGAACAAACGCTCTTTAAAGGTGAAATCAACGGAACGATTGTAGCAAAGGCCCATACGAACGCGTGCGGAATATGCTGCAAGCAAATAGGCGGCGTATATACGCTACCGACATATCGGCGGCACCATTGTGCGGAAGCCGTATTGCGGTTTGCATTTCAAACGCTTTCAGCTTGCACCGATACATTTGTGCTTTTTGTCAAAGTAAAAAACGATCCGGCACAAAAATTATACCGACGGCTCGGCTTTAAAAAAAAAGCAGCGTTTGTGATTACAACCTTTGAAACGAATGTTTAATTTTATCGATCCGCACTCAAAAGCTTTATTTCGCCAACTTCAAAACCGGTTTCATATTCGATAAGTTCACAAATCGCGTATCGCCCGTCGGCAAGTGAACCGGGATTTACCAAAACGGTTTTTCCGATTTTGTCAACGCCGACCGATTCGTGGATATGTCCTGAAATATGCAAAAGCGGTTCATACGTTTCCGTAAACGAACGCAGTAATTTCGAGCCGACATGCGCCATAGGAACCTTATCCAGTTTTGTGTCAAACGGCGGATTGTGGGTCATCACAATTAATCGATTTGCTTTGATTTCTCCCGCCTGCAATTTTTTTTCGGCAGCAGCCAAATCCGACCGAAGTTCTTCGTCCGTGCGTTCATAAGGCGTTGTTCCGGTAAATTTACTGCCTCCCCCCGAACCGGTGATAAAAAGATCCCCGAAATTTTTTACGCAACCGTCTACTGAACATTTATTTTGTTTTGTCAGTTGGAGGAGCTCCGGATAATCGCAATTTCCTAAAACGGAAAACATCGGCTTTTTGCAATCGGCGAGCATCTGAAAATAAGGTTCACCGGTATCCGGTTTATTAAATTTGGTAAAGTCTCCGGCAAATAACACCAAGTCGGTACCTTCGATAATATCCCGCACGGCAGCCAAATTTTCCAACTTTCCGTGCCCGTCCGAAAAAATAAAAATACGAATTGTTTTTTTCATATAATTCCCTTAATATAATAATTCCGTAAATAAGAAGTATCTACGTTTTTAAGGAAACACTGATTAAAGGCTTGACGCCGTTTAACAGCGTTTCCTAATTGTTTCTCAATATTCAGTATAATAAGGTAGAATTCTGAACATTTTCGAAACAACAGATTTTAAAGGTTGTCATTGATTAATTCTCGATTGAATTAATCAGTGCCTCCTTAACGGTTACTCTGTCTTTGCATGTTTTGCATAATGAACAAAGTTTTGTTTCAAAACGGAAAGTAAATATTCTTTGTTCCGAAATAATTCCGGCTGTGCCGGATCACGGCTGCACACCGGAGCGAGCGCCGCCAGCAGTTTTGCCAGAACAGGTTCTTGAAACGCATTCGGTGCCGTTGAAATAATTTTAAGAATTTTCGGATAGTCCGTTTTTTCCGTTATTTCATTTTCTGAAACTAAAATTTCCGAAAGACGCTCCCCGAGCCGCATTCCGATAAATTTAATCCCGATGTCAACTTCCGGATCATAGCCCATATAGCGGATCAGCTGCTGCGCCGTTTCGTAGATATTTACCGGTTTACCCATCTCCAAAAGATAGGACGTTGCATTTTTACCGACACCGGCAGTTTGCAAAATAAGCGAACAGGCTTCCGGTATCGTCATAAAGTAACGCTCCATTCGTTTATCGGTAATCGTTACCGGTCCGCCGTTTTGGATTTGTTCAACGAACAGCGGAAAAATAGAACCGCGGGAACCCAGCACATTACCGAACCGCACAAACATATACGCCGCATCGCTGTGCATTTCAGTTGCCTTTGCGGCTGCATTCAGCACGAGCTTTTCCGATAAAAACTTGGAAATACCGTACACCGAAATGGGGTCAACCGCCTTGTCGGTCGAAATAAGCACAAAGCGCTTTACATTGTTGGCTAAGCAGGCATCGAGGAGATTTTTCGTTCCAAACACATTGTTTTGAATAGCGGCGACCGGATTTTCTTCCATCAGCGGAACATGTTTATACGCTGCGGCATGGAACACAACATTACAATTTAACTGCCCGAAAATATACGTCATATAGTCACGGTCTTTTAAATCTCCAATAACGGGAACGACAATCGCCTTTTCACCGACTCCGCCTTCCTGTAAAATAGAGAGTTCTTTGCGGATTTGATAAATCGAGTTTTCACCATGCCCGAATAAGTACACGCGTTCGGCTCCGGCGGACAAAAGCTGCCGCGAAAGCTCACTCCCGATTGAACCGCCTGCTCCGGTGATTAACACTCGTTTTCCGCGGAGATAGAAAAGCGTTTCCGTCAACTTAATCGTAATCGGCGTTCTGCCGAGTAAATCTTCCGGATTAATATCGCGAGCCTGCACCAAATGCGCCGTCCCGTCAATGATTTGCGACAGCGTCGGTAAAATTTTGATTTTGGTAAAACCGCCCTGCTTTAAACCGACATAGATTTCTTGCAGGCGTTCAATCCGAATGGACGGAATCGCAATCAAGGCTTCCGCATTTTTTTCGGCGCGGAAAATTTTCGTAACTTCGCCGATCGGACCCAGCACCGGAATACCGCCGATACTCGTACCTATTTTTTGAGGATCATCATCAAAAAATGCCGCCACTTCGCCAAACACTTTTTTTCGCTGAATTTGTTCCGCAATCGTAGTTCCGGCAAGCCCCGCCCCGATAATATAAATCTTCGTTTCTTCTTTCATACGGCAGATTTTAAGTATAACAAAATACCGTATTTTTACAAGTGATAAATCATTTCCTTATATCTCTTTTTTTAATAACCGATTGTGCTTTTGGTTTTCATTATCTTGCATTATTTTTATACTTAGTTTATAATCATAGTATGAGTGAATTAATTACCCCGCGGGTTCTCAAAGGCTTTCGGGATTATACACCGAAGCTGGAAATCCGGCGGCAACTTTTAACTGAAACTTTACGCACGGTATTTCGGAAGTTCGGCTTTGTACCGATTGATACGCCGGCATTGGAATATTCCGAAGTGCTGCTGCGCAAGAGTAACGGAGAAACCGAAAAACAGGTTTTCCGCTTTATGGATAACGGCGGTCGTGATGTTGCGCTGCGGTTTGATTTAACGGTGCCGCTTGCACGGTTCGTCGCTGAGCATAAAGACGAAATCGTGTTTCCGTTTAAGCGGTATCACATCGCGAATGTATGGCGGGGCGAAAAACCGCAAGCGGGACGATTCCGTGAATTTATGCAATGCGATTTTGACATCGTCGGCTCTGACAATGCGGAAAGCGATTTTGAAATTGTAAATCTGATTATCCAAAGTTTTTTGGTGATGGGAATTGAAAATTTTCATGTACATATCTCGCATAGGGGGCTATTTAACCGCTTGTTGGAAAAACTTTCGGTTCGGGAAAAAAGCGAAGATGTTTTGCGTACCGTTGATAAACTTGCCAAAGTCGGCAAAGATG
>CALDWC010000173.1 GCA_937923945.1 uncultured Treponema sp. | reverse complement strand
ATACACGAAACTTTCCGGGAGGCTTCTCGGGGTTTTCCACCAAAAATAACCGTGATGATATGCGTGTTCTCCGTAATGCCTGATTATAGCACTCTCTAATTCCGGGGGAACCTGATCGCGGCGTTTCAAAATTAATTCTGTTTGCATGGGGACAAGCCGGTCTTCACGCGTCCAGAACACCTCATGCTGAGCGGCGCGTTCCCGCTCATAGGAATATTCACCGTTTTCAAATGCGCGTCCGGCGATATACTGCCATTCGCCGCAGGTACGGTCGCACAACGGGTTATATGGCTTTATCGCTTCGATCATATCACAAAACCTTGCCGCGTTCCACGGAACGACCCGCTCATTGGATTTGCGAAATTTTTCACGAGCTATGCCTTTAAGAAAATCCTCAAGGTATTCATTCGCACACAGCAAACTGTCCCTATCTTCTATCATCAAACCGATATAAAGACAACGGTTAATAGCCGTCACCGAGGTCGGAAATTTGTCTTTCGCAGAATAATCTTTTGAAAGAAGATTACCCCAACCGCCGTAGTTATCTTTCTCCCGATAAAGTTCTTCCACAATATCGCTTGCAAGGAAAGCCGGACGGAGTTCGGTCAATTCCTGATCGTCATACGACTTGTCCAGCAGATGAAACAAGATTTTATAACGTACTGCTGGATATTCACAAAAGTCATATAGCCGCATGGCGACTTTGTTGAAATCATCCCTTGTCAGCACGGCTTCACCTCAATCGGTATATAAATATCCTCGCTGTATGTCCGGCTGTCCTCCACATAAGTTTCGAACTGATACCCATGATCTGACGCGCAGTGATATTCACTTCCGGGTACCCAGACATTTAAAATATACGGCCATGTCCGATGGATCGTGTTTACGAAATTAAAGTGCGATGTCGGCGGGGTTGCGAATACAGCGTAAAGTCCGCCGGAGACGTGAAGCTGCTTTGTTCCCGTTATATCGTCACCCGCATCTTCTGATCTGATACCGATAAAATAATCAAGCCGGTTTGTTTCGTTGTTCCATATACAAACGCCGTAATCCGTGACGGTTTTACCGCCGGAGAGCCAATATGACAGCTTTTTGCAATTGTATTTGTTCCAAAAATTCGGCGCGTAATCCTCGTCGCTCCAGTAACCGGTCAGCGAAAAACCAGACAGCGTAACGATTTTTGGTGTCAATTCAAAAGGTGCGACGTTTGAGCGAAAGCGATCATACAGCTTCAAGCTGTTTCCGGCGGCTTTGTACTCCGTGGGTAAAACGTGATGTTCCGCTTTGAACGCCCGCGTAAAATTTTCTTTAGAGTTAAATCCATATTCAAATGCGATGTCTGATATTGGACGTTCGCTAATATCCATCTCCCGTGCTATTTCCGATAGACGGCGCTTGCGTATATAATCAACAGGAGTCAGACCGGTGACTTCCTTGAATACCCGCAAAAAATGATATTCCGAATAACCCGCCACCCGTGATAGATCAGCGAGTTTCATGTCGGTTTTCAGATTTGTTTCTATGTATTCCAGCGCGTTCTCAATGTGTTCTTTATAATTCATAATCTCATTATACCAAAATCCGGAGTTCTATGATTGATAAATATTGCGAAGTTTTTTCCGTTAAGATACATAGACATTATAACTCAAAAGTTCATCCAATTCAATTTATTTTCAAATGCTTTTTAGGCTTATTCGGAAAACACCTCCGAAAAAAGCCTTATTTTATGCGGTTTCTTGGAACATCCCCTCTGCGTTCATACTATAGTTAGAACCATGTAAAGACGATTTGGAGTTTTAAGCAGAGCATCAGGTAGATTTTATTTGATGTTCTGTACCCCGGCGCAGTCCTGATAATGAGAAAAAGCAATTTCAATGGTTCTACGGCAAGATCGTGCGATAAACAATTATCCCAAAAACTCCGAATGTCAACAATCACAGGTATCTCATATCAGGGCAAGGCGATTTGAAAAGTTACGTGACGCGAAGTTGCGGCTGATGAATTGATTCACAGTGACAGCAAACCGGCGCATTGCTTTCATTCCGTCGAATTGCGGTTTCTTCTTTAACGAAGGTTTTAGGAGCATCGTAAGAGAGATATTTCGGCAGTATAAACGACCGGAGGTCGTTATACTGCCGAAATCCCTTCACTTAAACTCCCGAAGCCAATCTTAATTGGCTTTACACCCTCTTTAAAAAGTTAAACGCACAGTCGCTGCAATGGCTGTATAAATCTCTCATTCCTTCGTAAATACAGTATTTACGCGGGTTTGAGTTCCGAAAAGCCAATTGTTCCTTGTTCAGGGATCAATATACGGTGCGCCCGGACCCATACCACGCCCTTTTCGGGGTGGTGAAAGAGCGCGACCTAAGGATGCTTGCAGCTCCGAAATGCCTGATCTCTGAACGTAAATTACATAAATTCTAACTTTACACCAAGGGGAAAGTCTACCCCTTTCGCCTAAATAGCTCTCTTTTTCTTTCTCGTCAACATTCCAATTTCTTAAACCCTCTATTGGAGGGAGTGCGAGACTGAGCAATTTTTTAAGGGCATAGCATTTCGTTCATATTAGTAGAGAAGATGTTTTGGGTCGGTATTCCGATCAACATAATATCTTTGAAACTGTTTTATAAAAACTTTTTTACCATGAGGAGGTATCCCAGAATGAGAACTCAACGCATAGATCAGGAAATTTTCGATATCCTCGAACGCCAATTTAATCGCGGTAAGGGTGAGAGCCGTCACGAAAAAAAGCAGAAGGGGACTTTTTCGGCTCAGTCCGATTTTATCCACGCTAAAAACACCTTTGAAACCTACCGACAGCAGAGCAAAGCTTTTGCAAAATACGCACGCGAAACACTTGGTATCCGTAGACTAAACGATTTGAAGCTGACCGATGTGGGATTGTCGTTTGAATACCGGAAAGGATGCGGTGACAGTCCGTCCACACTTAAAAAACGGGCGGCGGCAATGGCGAAAATTTTGCAATGCAGCAGCACTGATTTTTGGTTCAAATGTCCTATCCGAAAAAGCGAAGATATTAAGCGGTCGCGTTATAAAATTAAAATGGACGACCGGCTTGATGAAGAAAAGCAAGCTGATATTATCGCCATTGCGAAAGGAACCGGTATGCGGCGGGTGGAATTGCAACGGCTGAAACCGGAGCAGTTGGATCTTCGTAACGGACAGGCGTATATCGTTGATGTTCACGGTAAGAACAGCCTTATCAGAATGGTGCCGGTATTGAAGAATATAACGACGCGGTAATTGCCATAATCAAAAAATGTAAAACCGAAAAAATGTTTTCAAAGAAGATCCCGGCTTACATAGACATTTACAGTTATTGGGGTGATTATGCTAAATCGATGTATAATCAAATTTTAGCTGAAAAAAGGCAAAAGGCGAGAAGATAAAATTTGATTATCATACCCGCGGCGAGGTAAAGATTTCGCTGGATAGGACGATTGCAGGTGAGGTCAGCAAAACTCTTGGACATAAGCGTATCAGCGTTACAGTCACTCATTATCTTAAACACCATTTCGCTTGACTTGCTTTCTTTTTCTTCTCTCGCCAAGTCTCCAATCCATTTCAAATCATTATTGGAGCGTATGCGAGGAGCGATTTCTTGAGTTGATGGTTTTTCAGTCATAATAGGTATATAGAGATCGTGTTTAGAATTGAAACCCGATCAATATAATATATTTGAAAAAATATTTTTACAAACACAAACACAAGCATCAAAAACACAGGCATTTTTAAACATGGAGTACATACTGAATTTTCATGAACGGAAACCTTTCTTGTGTCGGAAAGGCTTTCCATGGATAGCAACCTTTTACCACCGATGGATGGCGAAACAACAAAAATCAAATTCGACACCAAAACGGAGTACAAAATTGGAAAAACAACGTATCGGGTAACGTCGCATTTTTCTGAAAGCGGCGAACAATTTAAAACGTAAATAGCGCGATTATAAAACAAGACTTGGAATTTGAGCTGTGTACAGGTTTGACGCAGCCAGATGAGTAATGTATAATAATTGTGTAAACCTTGCTTATCTGACTGCGGGAACGGAGAGTCCAACAGTATTTCCAATCAACGGGCGATGCTGATGGATTACGCCAAAAAGAATGGTTTCAAGAATGCCCAAATTTTCATTGATGATGGTGTTTCGAGCGCGACCTTCAACCGTGACGGGTTCCAAATCTATGCTTGATTTTATTGAGCAAGATATGGTTTCAACGGTCATTGTAAAAGATATGAGCCGATTCGGGCGCAATTATCTTGAAGTCGGACAGCTTACCGAAATCGTATTCCTACAGCACAATGTCCGGCTGATTGCGATTGCTGACGGTGTTGATTCTGACAAGGGCGAGGACGATTTTATCGCTTTCAGAAACGTAATCAACGAGTTTTATCTCAAGGATCTGAGCCGAAAATTGCGTTCGAGTTTACGTATCAAAAGTAAGCAGGGTTTCTCAATCGGACACCCGCCGCTTGGATACAAGCGTGACCCGGATGAACCAAAGCGGTGGGTAATTGATGAAGAAAGTGCGGAAATCGTGCGACACATCTTTGATTTACGGCTTCGAGGCACAAGCATCAACGACATTGCTAAAATGCTCAGGCACGCAAAAATTCTCACGCCGATGGCGTATGCGTCGAAAAAGGTTATAAGAACCCTGCCGTTAAAAACCAGCGTGATGAATGTTTATGGGAAACAAATACGGTTCGTCAAATCCTCGGAATCGAGCTTATTTAGGCGATGTTATCAAATTCCGTACCTATTCAAAATCCTACAAACTGAAAGCATGATTAAACAACGCACCGGAAAACTGGGAAATCCACGAGGGCGTACATGAGCCTATTATCGAACGGCAGATATTTGATGACGTACAAAGGACATTCGGTGACACTAAATACCGAAAGCCGAAACACATCGAAAAGAATATGTTCGCGGGATATCTGTATTGTTCCGATTGTGGGGCGCACCTCAACTATAAGTACACCCATGACAACCCAGACAACCACTACTTTTCTTGTCGGAACAAAAGAGCGAACAACGGCTTGTGCGCTAAGACTCATCACATTCGCGTAGACATTATCACCGACATCGTGACCCGCCATCTGTCCAAAATCCTATGCTTTGCCGCTTTGTTTGAAGATGAATTTGTTAAAATCGTCGTGGACGAGCATTACAAACGGATTCAGCTTCAGCAACAAAAAAATCAAATTGCTTTACATGAAGCATTGGAGAGAGAAAGAACTTGATATTCTATATGAAAGATTAGGCGCTTGGACGGTTGAGTGAGGAACGATTTTTGAAATTATCCGGTAAATACGAGGATGAACAATCAGTGTTAAAACAAAACATCAAGCATCTTCAGGTTATTGTCGATGAAGAAACAGCGCACGAAATGAACGCCGATGTTTTTCTCCGATTAGTACGCAATAACAACAACATCAACGCCCTCACGCCAGAAATCCTACGGGAGTTCATTGACAAAATCATTGTGTATCACCGGGAGCAGGAGTACGGGCAAACCGTACAGGACGTTGAAATCTTTTACCGTTTCATCGGGTATATCAAATTACCGGAAATGACCACAGCGCAGAAAGAACGACTTATAGAAATTTTCGGGCGAGACGATAAAGAAAAGGCAGGGTGAAATCCCTGCCGAAGCAGCAAAAAAATAGCCACAAAGAACCTCAAGTCCCTTATGGCTATTCGTACTGGTTGCGGGGGAAGGACTTGAACCTACGACCTTCGGGTTATGAGCGCAAACTCCCAAATTTTACCGACTAAATTCTGATTAAATCTATTGCACTATATTGAAACATGAGCAAGTCTCCCTGCTCATGTTTCTTCATGTATGAAATTCTATGCAAATTCAGAAAGAGGGAAATCGGAGGGAAAAGCTACTGATTATCTGTTTCTGTCATATTTTCAAGTGCAAACTCACAGCATTGAACTACCAACTGATTAAAAGAAACATCATTAGAATTTGCAAGCTTTTGCAGCTTTTCTATTAGCTCATCAGGCATACGAATTGTCTTGTTTGAACTCTGTGGTTTCTTTATTTTGAATATACGATCATCCATTTTTACACCTCTACTATACTTTAAATTATATTGCATATTCGACCAGAAAAATATATGCAGTATTGCAAGTAAATTTTAATTGCAATTTTAACGAAGTAGTGGTATAATGGTTTTGGAAAACTGGCTACATAGGCTTTATGCCTGATTAGAGGTGCAAGATGAAGTATTGTTTTAATTGTGGCTTCTGTCTTGAAGATGACGCACTGTTTTGTAATTCCTGTGGTGCTAAACAAGAATGCGAAGAAAGTACGGAACATAAACAAAAAGAAATCCTTGAAGCACGAAAACATTTGTCGGGTTATCTTTGGAATATAGTGCATTATCCTAATCTTAATGATAAAGCTCGTAAAAAGGTATTCAAGCAAACTATTATTGGTGGGTTAACTGCAATTTTGCTTATAATAGTATTTTCTGTAATTGTTACGCTTTTAATGATATAGGAGAGTAAAGTAAATGATTTGTCCTAAATGCAATTCAAAAATCCGAGACGATAGTAAATTCTGCTCTAAATGCGGTGCTAAGTGTGATACTATAGAAAGCAATAATGTAAAACATAATAATGAACATAAGCAAGATTTAACTAACGGAAAGCGACATTGTCGTATTTGTAATGCCGAAATTGTAAACGGAACTTTATGTCATAAATGTCTAAATACAACAAATCAAGAACTGCTGACGGTAGATGAACGAAAGCAGAAAAATGACAATATAGAAAAGATAGGTTGTGCTTTTGCTTGTTTGGGAATTGCCATATTTATTGCGGCTATTATATTATCATTATTTGCGGTAATAAATTTTGCACATTTTCTTATTGGCGTAGGCATTGGCTTTCTGTTTTTTCTTCCTTTGCTTATTACATCTGGAAAGTCATGTTCTTCATGCCAAAGAAGAAACACTTTGCAAAAGATTGACATAGAATTAGTGGGTACAAGAAATACTTATATAAAAGAAACTCGGAAAATTGAACACACCCGAAAAAACGGAAAAAATTATTATAGTTCTGAGGCAGATTATGATACATATGAGGTAGATGTTCCAGCAACAGAATATCACTATGATGTTACCTATAAATGTAGCAAGTGTGGAAATATTGAAGT
>CALDWC010000172.1 GCA_937923945.1 uncultured Treponema sp. | reverse complement strand
CTTAAAAATCACTCGCCTATTACTTATCGGTAAAATTCTATAAAATTTTAGCTGCTTTGTCAAGTATTCAAAGTCTTTTTTTACAAGTTTAATGATGATTTTACGATGAAATTATGGCTTTATCCTAAAAATAAATTTTTCACGGTAATCTACTCGCTCAATACAAAAAACTCCAACGTCTGTTCATTGCCGAATGCATCGACGACCGTCAATCGATGCTTACCGTAGGAAGTGGAAATTTTTACTTCGTGAATATCCTGCGTCGTTACCAAAAATCGGTTATCCAAAAACCAAAAAAGCTCGCCGTTTTTTTCAAGGTACGCCGCTTTTGCCGCAAACGCACCGGGCTTGCCGTCCAAATCAATCGGTATAAAAATCTTCGAATAGTTTTTCGGGTAAATAATCTGAAAATCAGCCGAATTATTCTGTACGGTTTCCAATTTCGGCGGCAATTTTCGATAATCAGGGTGCGCTTGGCTGTAATAATACTCCTGAGCGGGCAGCAGGGTAAAAAAATGCTTAATGACGGGAATTTCCGCCGTATTTCCCGTATCGGTAATGCGGTACTTCTCATCCCGTGTCAACGCAACCGGTTTACAGTAGGGACAAGCTCCCCCAATAAGCGTCGTTTTCGGAATTTCCGTCAACTCGGTGTCATCGCAGTACGGTGAAGCGGCAAACCCTGAATGTGAACATGTCCGCAGCCGCGTATACCGTAACTCATTCCGCGGCGGCATTACCGAATCGGGTAATAATTCAAAAAGTTTAAACATCGCGGGAGCAGCCAGCACCGAACTGGAAATTTCAGGACGCCCTACGCCGCTCGCGTTTCCGAACCATACACCGACCGTATAGTCCGGCGTGCAGCCGACGCTCCAGGCATCTTTGTTGCCGTAGCTGGTACCGGTTTTCCATGCAATATGCTTGCTGCTTGAAAAGTATGTCCAAGATTTTTCTTCTGCGGGGCGTACCCCGTTCAAAAGCACATCAAACGTAATTCGGCAGGCAGCGGAAGAAATCGGAAAATCTGCTTCGTTTTTTTCAAACGCGGTTACCGTAAGATTGCGATATGCCCGAACAATTTCAAAAAGGGTTATTTCACCGCCGCCTAAAATCAGCGGCAATCCGTAATAGTCCGCAGTATTGGTAAGCGTTGTCAACCGGAGTTTTCGCAAAAGCTCCAAAAAATTTTCAATAGAATATTCGCCCAGTAAATGCACAAAAGGCACATTGAGCGATTTCGTCAACGCTTCGTCGGCACTCACCGCACCTAAAAAGTAGTGAGTATTATTCTGCGGCACAAACGAACCGAACTGCGCCGGCGTGTCGGGTAAAAGCTGTGCCGGAAGTATAATGGAAGCATCGAGCGAAGCGGCATATAAAAAAGGTTTGAGCAAACTTCCCGAACTCCGCCTTGCTTGAACGATATCAACCGCTTCGTTTTGTACCGGACGATTTTTTTTCGTTATGCCGGTGTTTCCGATATACGCGATAATATTGCCGGTGCTGTTTTCCATAATTATCGCGCAGGCGTTGTAAACATTTGACCGGCTCGCCGTCAACGAAGCGGTTTCCATAATTTCCGCAGCCCGCTGTTGTAATGCAACATCAATAGTAACTTCGGCAAAATTTTTTTTGGAACGGGATTTCAAAAATTGGGCGTAGTGCGGAATAATGTTCGGTAAGGCTTTCGGTTCCTCGGGAACCGCTTCCAAAAGGGCGAGGGCATACTCATCGGCGGAAATCCGCTTTGCCTGCACGAGTGCCCGTAAAACGGCATCGCGCTTTGCCTGCAAAATAGGTACGTTCGCTCCCGGTCGAACGAGAGCCGGCTCATTCGGAAGCACGGAAAGCATTGCAACTTCCGCAATGCTCAAGTCGGTTTGCGAACGCGAAAAATACCGACGGCTCGCTGCGCTTATCCCGACGACATTTCCGCCGTACGGAGCATTATTCGCGTAGAGGTTTAAAATCGCACCCTTATCGTAAGCGCATTCAATGAGAAAACTTAAAAAACTTTCCTTGAGTTTTTGCTTAAACGTGCGGGGTTTATTTTTTTCACTGATGCGGGCAACCTGCATCGTCAGCGTTGACGCTCCGGAAACAACCCGCCGATGCTTCACATTTAAGTAAAGTGCCCGCACAACCGAAATCGGATCAATCCCGAAGTGAAAATAAAAATTTTTATCCTCATAGACAATCGCACAATCCCGATACATACGCGATAACGGTTCACGCTGCGGAAAACGCCATTGCTCATCCGAAGCGACTTGAGCATTCAGTAAATTACCCGCGCGGTCATACACAACGAACGAATAATCTTCGCTGAACCGAGGCAATGCCTGAATAAAACAAACGCTCACGACGAACAAAATGAGGACAACACCTAAAAACTCAAGCCGTTTCATAGTGCAGATTATACTTGTTTACGAAAAATAATAAAAGGACGGATACCGTGTCCGAGATTACTTTTAAAATGCTTTCCGCATTTTCGGTAAAAACAAACTGTAGCCACTTATAAGGTAGAATTCTAGATGTTTGATTTCACCGCTGAAATAGCGCGGCTCGTTAACCTAACAGCGTTTGCACCTTTTTGTGTGGGAAAAAGCCCAATATATAAAAAGCTCCACCTACCGCACCGGCGCGCGTATGAACATTATTTTGTGTTTTGCGGCGGGTGTCTTTTTGAAGGCACTGATTAATTCAATCGAAAATTAAAAACTGATGTTTTTAAGAGACTTCTTTTCAGTGCCCACATTTAAAAAACGGCGTCAAGCCTTTCATCAGCGTTTCCTATTTGCGTTAAAAACATTGAGCGTACAATGCAAAACCGCTTTGGTGAATAAAAATTTAAAGCTTACACAAAGCGATTTCCGCAAAGGTATCCGCTTTCAAAGCGGCACCGCCGATCAGCCCGCCGTCAATGTCCGGCATCGACAGCAGCGCCTTGGCGTTGGCACCTTTCATCGAACCGCCGTACTGAATCACGAGGGCGTCCGCAACGGCACTATCGTACAAAGCGGCAACGGTTTTTCTGATATGCGCGTGGATTGCTTGTGCATCTTCCGGTGTAGCGGTTTTTCCCGTTCCGATTGCCCATACCGGCTCGTATGCAATCGTTACTTTTTGCATTTGCGCGGCAGTAACGCCTGCCAAGCCTTTTTCCGTTTGCCTTTGGCACACAGCTTCCGCCTTTCCCGCTTCACGTTCATCGAGCGTTTCGCCCACACAAAGAATCACTTCCAATCCGTGTGCCAAAGCACTCAAGACTTTCGCATTGACGTCCGCATCCGTTTCATGGAAAATATGGCGGCGTTCCGAATGACCTAAAATCACCGCCTGTACTCCGGCGCTCAAAAGTTGTGTCGGAGACACTTCACCGGTAAATGCGCCCGAATCGTGCGCATCCATATTCTGAGCACCCAAAAGTACATTCGAACCTTTAAGAACTTTCCCCACTTCGTACAAAGCCGTAAACGACGGGGCAATCATATACTTAAATTTTCCGCCCTTCAAAGCGGCAACAACCGCTTTTGCAAGTTCAACCGATTCGTCAACGGTTTTGTTCATTTTCCAGTTTCCCGCAATAAACGTTTTTCTCATATAAACTCCTTGAAATTCGCGTGCCGTAACTATAAACCAAAAATACAAAATTGTAAAGGCAGCATACACGCGTAATATCTCGTTATGTCGACACATACATAAAAATGATGAAAAGTTTATAAAATTATTTTTATGAAAATGTAACCTTTTTGTATGACTGCGGTTGTTTAGGCGTATGTTAAATATACCTCCTTATAAAATTATAACATACCTCCTTATGCATAACAGGGTGATCTTTCCCTCCTTTTGATTACCCTGATTTCATGCATCACAAGCTCCCATCCGTGGAGCTTGTGTCTTTTTAAAGCTTGTTTTGCTTTTCAAAGCCGACTCATCTTTTTCAAATACTTCCCGGTACGACTGTGAAAAACGTTGCAATTTTCTCGCTACAAATATGGGGCTAAGCCGTAATGTACTGCAAATATTGCTGTAACTCGGCACCGTTGAATAAGCGTACAGGAGCTTTGTATTTGCATGCCATGATTTTTTATTTCTATTATATTTTTCCAAAACGAGCCGGTAATTTTCATGGTCCGTTTCATCACGCAAGCATTCCAGTTCAAATTCCTTCAGTTTCATTTTATAATACAAACTTCCGACTCGAGCTTCAAATTCTTTATTTCGTTGAAATTTTGTTCCGTTTTTTTTATTTACGGCAGACACACAACGGAGTATTTCAGTTTTATCCAGCTTCCAAAAATCGCAAAGCTTTACCACTTTTTCATCACCGAGCTGATGTGCCACGCGGCAAAGTAAAAGTTTTTCAATGGTTTTATCTTGCCGTCCGTTTTGCCGACTGCGAAAATATGAACGCTTCAATACTTCATTTACTTTTTCAATATTTTCACTGCTATAATCGATATCCGGTTCTCCTAACATGTAATCTTTCACCGCAATATCATAGCGTCCATATTCCATTTGATGATTTTCTATTTCCAAAATCTTTTTTAAATGAGTCTCTTTTTTCACTGTACGCTGAAATCTAAAAAATCTTTGTCGAATAACTAAACGGAAAAAATTAAAAAAAGAGGCTTTTTCGGGTTTATATCGCTCAATGATTTCCTCAAGCTGAGGAAAAAATTCACATAAAAAGTCTGATGCCATATCCGCATCCGCTTTGAAAAAAACACCGTAATTAAAATAGAGCGTAACTTTTAACTGACCGAGCAACCGTTCTTTTTCGTCCCGATCTGCAGTGCTGTACTGATCGTAAAACTTTTGATAATTAAACATTTTTACCTACTCCTTTGCCTACCATCGAAAAATGCCAAAGCAGGATGGCCGCTGAACAATGACGCTTTTCAATAACAGGTCTCATTACAAGTATAATAAAAAATATTTTTTTTAAGTGCATGTAGAAAAACTTTTTTTATTTTTTATTCATTATCGGGAACAGAAAAAAATAAATGACTGATTCAGAATTTTTATACACTAATCCCATAATTTTCCTCATCTGGCATTATAACGAATGAGCACTTCTAAAAATTCAAATTGCTAAAATTTTTAGAACTGTGCCGAGTTTAAGTTCTCTCGTTATGGAGGCACTGATTAATTCAATCGAGAATTGAGGGCATCTTTCAAAACCTCGGGTTAGATTTTTAGAGATGCCCGTCGAGTTTTGAAAAATTTTACGTACAATTCAGTACCCACATTTAATCAGCGTTTCCTTGAGCCCATTGCTGCATTTCAAAATCACTTACTTTCAAATATACCCGAAACAAATCGTCGAGATAGTTACGCATATTTGCATATTCGATACTCAGCTTCATCCGGTGATTTATCCGGTTGTTTCCCGCCTACTCGGTTTGATACTGTTTTAAAATCCACATGTCGGGGAAATTGCTTTCAAACTTTCGGGTTTCAATATTGGTGTTATTTTTTAAATCGGAAATGTAAGCTAAATAAAACTTTGCAAGCGTTGCATTACTATCGCAATTTTTAAGCATAGTAAACTGCGACAGCGCAATGCTGTATTTTTCTAAATTGAAATAACTTTCCGCAACAAATAATTTCAAAAGCGGCACCGTTTCAATTTTAAATCGCGACTTAACAAAATTTTCAAGCGACCGTAAAATCTTGTACGCGTTTTCCTGTTCCATTTGTGTCAGATACAATAAGTACGCATAATAAATATCGTATGACTCGCAATCGTCAGTTGAAAAAAGCTGCGAAATTCGAAAATTGCATTTTTCAATTTCAGCTTCATTCAATTCGGTTTCGGAATTAAACTCACGGTAAATTTTTTCGCACAAAGCTAAAAACGTTTCGGGATATTTTCTTTCAATCTTCGCTTTGAACAAAACCCAAGGCGGAATAAAATACGTATCCGACATGGCATCGATAATACCGTCATCGTCATAATCATAAAAAAATTTTAACGCGCCTTTATCGGTGTATTCAACGAACGCAAAGGTACCCAATTTTGTTTCACCTTGGTACGCCGTTAAAAAACCGGACGTGTGCAAAATAAAATCCGAAAGCGGTCGGCGTCCGAATAATGCCGACTGTAAAATTTTAATACGAATGCCGTCTTTTGAAAATTTTTCCAAGTTATACTCATCGGCATCCTGCATTTGGTCAAACGAATAATTTTTAATCCGTGTTCCGAATGAATCGCCAACCTCAAACGAAAAAAGAACTTTCGCTGAAAAAAATAAAACTCCCGCAACCAAAAACATTCGTTTCATACTTTTTTACCTTAATAATAAATAATTATTTTAATAATTTTTTTACGGAGCCGAGTAAACCTCGTGCAAGTTGATTCCCAACCGAGCGGGAAAATCCCGTCAGCACTTGATCGCCCATTTTTTCAATGGTGCTTTTCGGCTGATTGCGTTTTTGCCGCGCAAGTTGCGCTTGCTGTTTTTCCAATTCTTTTTTTTGCACTTCCAGCTGCCGCACTTGCGCTTCCTGTTCAAACCGCTGTGTTAAAATTTCATGAGCCGAAATTCTATCGATGCCGTCTTTGTACTTTGCAAATAACGGCGACGCGGAAACAATATTTTTTACCGTACTCGTATCAACCGTGCCGATCTTACTTGCAGGCGACGTGATAAGCACTTTGTCCGTAACGCTCGGCGAACCGTCTTCCTGCAACACACTCACCAGTGCTTCACCGGTTCGCAAAGCAAGGATTTCGTCTTCTATTTTCAATGCCGGATTACTGCGAAACGTCATCGCAATTTGCGCGATTGCCTTGCGGTCCTTCGGGGTATACGCGCGCAGCGCATGTTGAATACGGTTACCCAGCTGCGACAAAATTTTTTCAGGAATGTCGGCGGGGTTTTGCGTAACAAAAAAAATACCCACGCCCTTTGAACGCACTAAGCGAATAATTTGCTCGATTTTATCGATCAGTACAGGCGGACAGTTTTCAAACATGAGATGCGCTTCATCAAAAAAGAAAACGCATTTCGGTTTATCCAAATCGCCGACTTCCGGCAGCACTTCATAGATTTCCGAAAGGAACATCAACAAAAAGGCTGCATACAAATTCGGTTTTTGATACAACTTTGTCGCATTTAAAATATTAATCGTCCCCGCTCCGCTCGCATTGGGAATAAAAAAATCCTGAATATCGAGAGCCGGTTCGCCGAAAAAGTTTTCCGCCCCTTCCGTTTCCAACCGCAAAATACTCCGTTGAATGGCGCCAATCGACGCGCTTGAAATATTTCCGTATTGGAGTTTCAGTTCATTGGCGTGTTCACCGAGGAAAAGCAAAATCGCTTTTAAATCTTTAATATCAAGAAGCAGCAAACTATTATCGTCGGCAACTTTGAACGCCATGTTCAGTACACCCGCTTGCGTTTCATTCAAATTAAAAAGCTTCGACAAAATAAGCGGTCCCATTTCGGAAACGGTCGAACGCAAAGGAATTCCGAGCTGATAAAAAAAATCCCACGCGCGAATCGGAAAGGATTTAAACGTAAAATCGCTCATTCCGAAAATTTGCATCCGTTTTTGAATATGCTCATTCATTGAACCCGCTTCGCAAAAACTAAAAAGGTCACCTTTTACATCGGGGAGAAAAACGGGGATACCTAAATCACTCAAACTCTCCGCAAGTACTTTTAACGTTACGGTTTTTCCTGTCCCCGTCGCCCCTGCAATCAATCCGTGTCGATTGAGCATATTCGACAAAAGATACACCTTTTCACTTCCCTGACCTAAAAAAATCTTTTCCATAAAAACACCTACTTTAGTATACTATAGTCATGAAAAAAAATGAAGATATATATTTCGGTTTTTACCTGTGAAACTCTTGACATTAAACGTCATCAAAAAAATCACCGAAGTTCGGCATAGACAAAAAATTTTTTTTGTAGTATCATTGAATAATTAAGGAAGCACTGATTAATTCAATCAAGAATTGAGGGCATCTCTAAAATCTCGGGTTAGATTTTTAGAGATACCCGTCGAGTTTTGAAAATTTTTACGTACAATTATATGAATTTTTCAAAACTCGCAATAGACT
>CALDWC010000171.1 GCA_937923945.1 uncultured Treponema sp. | reverse complement strand
AGTTTCAACTGTCCATGTCGGTATAAACCATTCACCATATATTTCTTTATTTGCAACATACAAGTCGCGTGGATCACGATTTGAAATTAGCACCTTTGAATTTCTAAAATACTTAAGCTCTTGCGGAGTCGTAACATCGGCTGTGTACAGTGTATCACCCAAAATATAATTTTTCCCTTCTTCATACAGAGGTGCAAAAACTTTTTCAAGATATTGATATGTCTTTTCGTAAAAATCATCGGTAAATTCTCCGTAATATACCGGTCCAAACGGTGTATATTGAGGTTCCCATGTATACGGTTCATAGGCAACATCCGAATATCGTCTGTTTCCATACAGATAGTGAAATAAATGCCGTGCATTAGAAAATATTTTTGCTTCATCGTTATCAACAAATTCAAAATCATAAGTTTTATGCACACCACCTAAATAATTTTCAGTAACCGAGTCCAGATATTCTTTTGTGTATTGTAAAAAGTTTTGACCAAAATTATTTTTGTAATCGGATTGAGTGGCGGCGATTTTAGCATTATGTAAAAAAGTTTTTACCGCTTTATCCACGCCCCCACCTATGAGCAATGCAGTTTCAAGAGGAAAAATATTTTCAGCAAAAAACTTACATTCAAATTCTGCTCCGCCTTTTAATATCGAAATGTTACTAAACTCTTCAAGAATATTTGTTAAAGCAGAACCACCTGATTGTGCAAAGCTTGATGTTCCAATTATTGTCGGCGTTGTCATATTGTAATCTCCTCACTAACTCTATCATTAATATAGTAACAATGAGTTATATTCTACTTTGACTGTATATATTTTACAAGCCCATACGGCAATATGTATTTAATAAGTTTTTTGACTGTTGTTTTTGTTTTTATTTTTTCAGGCTTTTCACCATGATTCATTATGTTAATATTCAATTCTTTAATGAGCTTTTCATCTTTGGTAATAATTACGAAAAGCCGTTCAACATCTTCCGGCAAAATTGTTTGGGTAAAATTGTGTTCATCAATTGCTTTTTGTAATTCACTAAAACAAAGTTTTGCATAAAATAATGATTGCTTTAAAAAATGTTCACCGTAGCGGTAATTAAAATATCGAAAGTAATCATACGCACCTTGAGCGGCTAATAAGTTACGGTGAAACTGATTTGTCTTTGTCCAAATACCGTCTTTATGAATGCGATATATTGCAACGCACTCGTTTTTAAAATAAGCATTTCCTTTTTCCAAGTGCATAATATACCGTTCGGTGTCGGCACGGAATGAAGCTTCGCTCATCGTTCCGACCGCATTGGTAATAATTTCAGGAATGCCATTTTTGTATATAACATTTCTAAAAACGCTTCCTGCAGTTTGTGTGATGATTGCACGGTCGGTAAGCAAGTCGCCAAAATTAAAAACGGCACTCTTTGTTTTAGTTTTTATAAAAGGCTTTTTTGTATTATCTTCAAAAAGCATCATACAGTTGGAACTGTAAATGCTAAAATCCCGATGAGCTTCAAGGTAGTCAACCGCTTTTTGTAAAAAATTTTCGTCGGTGTAATAGTCGTCCGGATCAAGTACACAAAAGTATTCCGTTTCGACACGCTTTTGCGCTTTTAAAATATTGCTTAAAAGCCGTTCGTTTTTTTCCGACAAAATAATTTCGATTTTTTCAGGATACTTTTTTTGAAACTCTTTTATAATTTCAACCGTGCCGTCAGTCGAACAGTCATCGGTAATAATAAGCTTTATACCAAAATTTGTTTTTTGTGCAAGCACCGAATTCACCGCTTGCGTAATATAATCGGCTCTGTTATAGGTCGGCATAAGTATAGAAAGTTTATTTTGCATAATATTTCTCATCAATTTTTTTGTAATATCAACAGCAGAATATCGCATCGCATACCCTTCATGTTCAAGTCCGCCGCTTGATAAAAAAGTTAATTCGCCAAAAACAATATTTACATCGGCATTATATAAATCAACACGCACGAATGGAAACGGTTTTGCTAATTTCTCCGCATATCGAAACATTGTCTCTATATGATTAGGTATTTTTTCTCGTATCGAACTATCAAGCCGCATTTCATATTCAGTCGGCTGGATATAAAAAACTCAGGATGATAGTGTAATTGTCTATCAAAATAGAAAAACTTCGGATTCCCCGTTTCTCTTTCCGTACAAATCATAACACATTCCAGCACTCCGCTTACACAAAAAAATTTGTAATCTTCAATCCATGCTTTCGGATTTATTTTATTCTCTAAAAACTTTTCCGCAATGATTTTTTTTCTTGATGAACTTATACTGCGTTTCAGCATATAACTTCCAGTAATCTTCCTTTAACCAAACCATCAGTTGCTTTTTAGTTTTATCGACATCAAGTCGTGATTTATCTTTTATAATCAAATTATACCCTGTACCATGATTGCACTTCAAGACAAATTTGTCTAGCAATGTATCAAAGTCTATTTCATCAGGACTATCCCACGCACCCAAAAGTTCATTTAGAATTTCACCGCACCCGGCCCGTTTAACATAATTGCGCACCAAATATTTATCGCAACATTCTGTAATAAGCGGATTGTTATAATACGTGTTTAATTTTAGCCACATTATTTTTTCATTTAGCGTTTGTGGATTTTTTAAGTTTAATTTTTTCCTAATGCTCGTTTATACAACCGTTTGCTCGCATATACAGGCGCTACAGCAGACAATAACTTCCGTACCCATAATTTATCTTGCGCTAACCAACGATACGGTTTACCAAAGACGGATTTTAAAATTTTTTTTAATGTATTGTTCATAATGTATTCGTCTCCATATTTTATTCTTTTGAACTTGAAAACCTAAAGACAAGATTGCTCTTATCATCACATTCGGTAGTACCGTGTACAAATCAAAAACAAACTTTATGATCGCTCAAATACATAAACCAATTTTTACGCTCATAGTTTGTGGTAACTTCAACCAGCGGAGCACTGTCAATTTGTTTTTTATAAAACCAATTTTCATTATCGCATGTATCTAAAACCTTCTTTAAATACTCATTCTGCTTTACGACATAATATATTCCTGCAAATTTTTTAGTACCGTTACTATGTTTTGGACCTAAGCATATTCCAAGTGCACAAAGTATTATAGCACTGATATACGGATAACCGGTTGTAAGTTCAGTCAGCGGATATGAAATTCCGCCTCCTCCCATCCTTGCGTTAAGCTCTATGAGGTATATCGTATCATCAATAATTTTAATTTCTATATGACACGGACCAAAAGTAACACCGGCACAATCCAATAATTC
>CALDWC010000170.1 GCA_937923945.1 uncultured Treponema sp. | reverse complement strand
TTCAGCTCTTTCGTGAACTAATGTTCACTTATTCGCTGAATTTTAAGGAACATTTGCGAAACAACGATTTTTAAAGTGGGCACTGATTAATTCTCGATTGAATTAATCAGTGCCTCCTTGACGCCGTTTAACAGCAAACTTTGCTTCGCAAAGTTTTTTTGCAGAAGCAAAGTTTTTTTGCAAAAGCAAAGTTTTTTTGCAAAAGCAAAGTTTTTTTGCAAAAGCAAAGTATCTCCTTTATTGTTTCTTGATGTTCAGCACAATAAAGTAGAGCCTAAATATTTTTGAAAGATGCCCTCAATGCTCGATTGAATTAATCAAGTGCCTCCTAAAACAGTATAAAAATAAAGGAACGATGTGAATAAAACAAGTTGAACTCTTAGCAATTATCTTGATAAAAACGTGTTGATTATTTATACTTAAAAAATATAGTTTGTAATTTTAAAAGAGAATGGCGGGGGTGTTTTTATGAGAATGAAAAATAAAAAATCAAAAAGATATTCGGTTTCCGTTTTTATATCAGGCTTACTTTGTATTCTTTTTCTCACTACCGCTTGTAAATATCGAAACAACGTTAAAGAATTTATCGAAATGGAAATCGCCGGCGGAAAATCCGATGACTTGGTTTTCTATGATAAATATGCCGTAAGCGCGAACGGCAAAACTTATGTTCCGAGTCAGAAAACGATTACCGGCACCATTCCGATCGAAAACGAATATAGTCTCGAACTTTTCGCGCAGATGTTTTATGACGAAAGTAAAAAAGCTTTCTTTGAAACGCTGCCGACTGTCGATACAGCGGCGAGTACACCAACGGAAATTAAATTTACCTTCCAATTCAAGCAGGACGCCGATGCATCGACTCAACATCCCGTCGGTCAAGAAGTTCCCGTTACCGTCTCTCTCATAAAAAAATTGAACGGTACCGTGTTTGCGACAAAAAAGTTTACGATCCGGTGTAATACGAAGCCTAGCATAGCAAGCGTGACTCCAGACACAACAAGCGATGCGTTTACCGTAACACTTCCGACCGGTGCTACCGACGGAGATATAAAAGAAGCCCGCTGTACGCTGAACTACACGGCTGCTGACGGTTTGTCGCAAACTGCGGTGTATACGATTCCGATCAGCAAGTTCAGCGGTACACCGAAACAGGCACACATCAGTGCAAAAACAATAACAAAGACTGCGACTAAACCGCTTGCTTTAAGCACCCGTACGCTTTCGCTGGTACTGAGCGATTATGCGGGGTTATCGTCGGCAGAAACTCAAAGCAATAATAATTATATCTATAGCAGCGGGGCGGAACTGACTGACTGCAAACTGAACGTTAACAGTACCGATATGGCTGTCAGCTTTACCGCCCAGTCAACTGATCCGCATCGCTTTTCCGCTTCGGTACCGATAAGCAGTCAAAGTGCTGTATTTAATTTTAGCGTTTCACCGGAGGCAACGCTTAGTTGTACGGGCGGTAGCTATGATCCTACCAATCATAAAATAACGATTACCGATATTCCTCCCTCGGGGAAAGAGGTTTCCATCATCGTAACCTCCGAAGATGAAAAGACGAAAAACACCTACACGCTTACCGTGAAAAAGGCAACAGGGGTTGAAATATCGGAAACGGACGAAAAGCCGTGGAAAAAACTGAAAGATGCGGTAGCCGATGTAGCCAAGCCGAATGTAATTACGATTAACGGTACGATTAAGGCAACGAACGAAACCGAAAATAGCGGCGAAATTCTTATCGCTCGGAATATAGCGATTATCGGAAAAGCCGATACCGGCGCGGATACGCTCGACGCAGACGCATTGAGCCGCATTTTCAAAGTTCAAGCAGGTACAACGCTGACGATTCAAAACTTGACTTTAACCGGCGGTAAAACTACCGGTAGCGAAAACGGCGGCGGCATTTACACCGAAGGAAGGATAATACTCGACAACTGCACTATAGAGAACTGCACAACAACGGGAAACGGCGGCGGCATCTATGTTGCAGGCGGCTCCTTCATCATAAAAGGCAATTCAAAGGTAACGGTAGATCCTGACAAAAACGATGTGTATCTTGCAACCGGGAAAAAGATTACGCTCGGCGGCAGTTTATCTTTCAATTCTGTCGCTCGAATAACGCCTGCAAGCTACACGGCAGGTACGAAAGTGCTTAACGGTGATATTTCTGCCAACTATCAAAAGTTTACCGTAACGCCGAATGGTCCGCAAAAATGGGAAATTGACAATTCCGGTAAACTGCAAAATGACGGTTTCGTTATTTCCGGCTCGGAACCGCAGGCGTGGAAAAAACTGAAAGATGCGGTAGCAGCAGCAACCGACGGCGACACGATTTTTATAAACGGCACGATTAAGGCAACGAACGAGCCCCTCAACGCCGGCGAAATTCTTATTGATCGGAATATAACGATTATCGGAAAAGCCGGTACCGGCGCGGATACGCTCGACGCAGCCACATTGAGCCGCATTTTCAAAGTTCAAGCGGGTAAAACGCTGACGATCGACGGACTCACTTTGACACACGGACAAAGCAATGATCCGGGCGGTTGTATTCATTGTGGCGGCTCGCTTATTATCAAAAACACGAAGATAATAAATAATGAAGCAAGAGTCGGCGGCGGTATTTATATCAGCACCAATGAAAGCGGAAAACAGTGCGGGGTTTTGAAGCTTACGAACGGTACTACGGTAACAGGAAACACAGCAAAGTCCGGTGCCGGTATCTTTATAGACGGAAGCTCTTGCAATGTAGATAACTGTACCGTAAGCGGCAATACTGCAACGGACGGCGGTGGTATCTATGTTGGAAGCGGCACCTTCACCATAAAAGGCAATTCAAAGGTAACGGTAGATCCTAACAACAACGATGTGTATCTTGCAATCGGGAAAAAGATTACGCTCGACGGCAGTTTATCTTCCAATCCTGCCGCTCGAATAACGCCTGCAAGCTACACGGAAGGTACGCAAGTGCTTGACGGTGATATTTCTGCCAACTATCAAAAGTTTACCGTAACGCCGAACGGTCAGGAAAAGTGGAAGATTGACGATTCCGGTAAACTGCAAAAAGAGAGCGGGGGAACGGCAACAACGACGGTCAGCACCTGGACAGAACTTAAAACGGCAGTTGAAAACTCAAGCGGTACTGATACTATTACGATAAGCGGCACACTGACTGCAACTGCCGCAAGTGACACCATCAAAGTCGCCCGCTCGGTTACCATACAGGGCACCAATAAAGCAACATGTATATTGGATGCTAACAGTAAATGCCGCATTTTTAAGATTGTAAACGTCGGAGCGTTAACGCTTAATAATATAAGTTTGACAAACGGTAAAGCTGGCGGCGATACTGACGGTGGCGGTATTGACAATGCCGGCAGCCTTAGTTTAACGAATGTTACGATAACAAACTGTAAAAGCGAAAACGGCAAGGGCGGTGCCGTTTATAACGCCGGTACGCTGAATCTGAAAAATACCGTGATCAAGAATTGTATGGCGCCCGGTGATAGCGGCGGCGGAATCTACCATGTATCCGGTACGGCAGAGTTGGACGGCGCAACAATCGAAGCGTGTTCGTCGAAACAAAGCGGCGGCGGCATTTATAACGTCGGTACGCTTACTTTGAAAAACAACACGACGATAAAAAACTGTAAAGTTACCGATCTTACCGGTGATGGCGGCGGCGGAATATGCAACATCACAGGTGCTTCCGCTACTTTGGACACGGTGAGTATAAAATCCTGTGAAGCAAGCGAGCTTATAGGCGGTGGTATTGCGAACTTGGGTACCCTTACTGTGAAAAATGCGACTATAGAAAACTGTATTGCTCAAAAAGACAGTGGCGGCGGTATTGCGAACTCCGGTACCCTTACCTTGACCGATACCGCTATCAGCACTTGTATGGCGAAAACTAATGCCGGTCACGGCGGTGCGATATATACCAATGATGGTACGGCTAAGCTAACGAATGTAACAATAAACGAATGTACATCAGATCGCAACGGCGGTGCGATTTATTGTCAAAATACAAATCTGGAGATTTCCGGTTCCAGCAAAATAAGCAACTGTACTGCACAGTCGGGCGGCGCTTTGTATATAAGAAGTGCGAATAATAAATCGGTTCAACTGACCGGTGCTGCCAGTACCATGATCAATATTTCCGAGAATAAAGCGCATAAAGCGGGCGGAGCGGTATATTTAGCAGGCATAGCAAGCAATTTCACTTTTGGGATTTCGAATTGTGCGTTTAATCAAAACAGCATTGAGATAACCGATGTAACTGCCGGCGAGGTGCATTACGGTGGGGCGCTTTATTCGGCGAACAGTCTTACACTAACCGACTGTACATTTGAGGCAAATTATATCGGACTCGCTTCCGGTGTAACATCATCAAACACAGAAAAAAAAGGCGCTACGATTTATATCGCGGACAACAGCAATTCAGGAAATCCGGTAGTTTGTTCGCTCGTGGGGACTCTCATACTGAATTCCGAATTTAAAACCGGTACTACGTCGGAGACAAACCTTTTTGGAAGCGGAATTTTTGTCGGGAAAAACACCGTCTTGGAAATTGACGGTAACTCGCAGGTCGAATCGAAAACAAACGGGACGGTTCAAAACCGCTGCGATATTTATCTTACAGCAAACAACGGCGCGCCTTATGAGATTTTAGGTAAAATTAAATGTACCGCGGGATTAGGTTCCGAGCCTATCGGACAAATTACTCCGGGAATATATCAAGCCGGCTTATCGATGTTTACTAACACAAGCCAAATCCCCGCTTCGCGCTTTACGGTAACGGATGAAAGCAATATGAGTAAATGGGAAGTCGATGCTGACGGTAAATTGAAAAAGAAATGACCGTAAGGGAAACGCTGATTAAAGGCGTGACGCCGTTTAACAGCGTTTCCTAATTGTTTC